>JBEKNM010000048.1:0-14058 GCA_049522835.1 Mycobacterium sp. | reverse complement strand
GCGACCTTCGGCCGTGTCGACATTCGCACCGTATCCGTGCGCACCGGCATCGGCCGTCGGGACGAGCACTTGCGCTCCGCCGATTTCTTCGATGTCGAACGCTTCCCCGAGATCAGCGCTGTTGTGACCGCCGTGCACCCCACGAAAGGCAAGGCCGCCGATCTTCGGGTGAACCTCACCATCAAAGGCGTCACCGCGCCGCTGCCCCTACCTGTCACGATCACCGAGCTCGACGACGGCTCGATCCAGATCTCGGGCGAGACCAAGGTCGACCGATCCCAGTTCAATCTCGGCTGGAACAGGCTCGGCATGATGGGCGCGGCGGCGACAGCGGCAGCAGAAGCCGTATTCGTGCGGGCGCCCCGGTAAAACCGGCGCGATACCAGTAGCATCTGCAGCGTGCCCGACTCGTCCAGCCCCCTGCGGATCCTCGTCTACAGCAATAACGTCCAGACCCGCGAACGAGTGATGGGCGCCCTGGGCAAGCAGCTGCACCCGGACCTACCCGAGCTGAGCTACGTCGAGGTGGCGACCGGCCCGATGGTGATACGGACGATGGACGAGGGTGGCATCGATTTGGCCATCCTCGACGGGGAAGCGGCGCCGACCGGCGGCATGGGCATCGCCAAACAACTCAAAGACGAACTTGCGACATGCCCGCCGATCCTGGTGCTCACCGGTCGCCCCGACGATGCCTGGCTGGCGAACTGGTCTCGCGCCGAAGCGGCGGTGCCGCATCCGCTCGACCCCATCGTGCTGGGCCGCACCGTGCTCGGATTGCTGCGCACTCCCGCTCGTTAGGCGCCGGCGTCAACATCGGAGCTGAACCAACACCGGAATAGATCCGCAACGAATTGACTTCCGGCGCCAACACCGAATAGTTCACGGCCCACCCGAATCGACTGCGTAAAAGCCGGGATCGTCAACGCACCACGTTGCCAGACTGCCCGTCGTTTTGCCGGGATCCGCGCGCCCGAGGCATGTTGCCGCCCTCACCTGCGGAGACATCGAAAAGTTGCCGCAATCGGCATCGCGTAGCTTGCGCTGCCAAACAAATCTCAGGCACCCACCAGAAATCATCCCGAAACCAGGACGTTGTTTGAATTAACACCGCGCGTCCGGCACTCCGCGGTCCGTCACGTGCCCTCTAAAAGCAGCGAGACTACAGCCGGGGAGATAGCATCACCCCGGGCAGAGGCACCGGCCTTCACGACGCTATGTTGAAGGTCACTGTGACGGGCAACAGACCCGGTTCGTCACAGCAGCCCAGCCACCGCCCGGCCGCCGCGCTGGCGGCCCGTACGACGGATGATGGAGCGAATTGAACGCCTACATACCCATCCTGGTACTCGGAGCGATTGCCACCGCTTTTGGCGTCGGCTCCGTTGCGATCGCAAGCCTGGTCGGCCCGTCCCGTTACAACAAGTCAAAAGTGGCGGCCTACGAGTGCGGAATCGAGCCCACCGAGACTCCGGTCAGCGGCCCGCACGCGACGGCCGGACAGCGGTTCCCGGTGAAGTATTACCTAACTGCAATGTTGTTTATCGTCTTCGACATAGAAATCGTGTTCTTGTATCCCTGGGCGGTCAGCTACGACGCGTTGGGAACGTTCGCCCTGGCTGAGATGGTGGTGTTCATACTCACGGTTTTCGTGGCCTACGCGTATGTGTGGCGCCGCGGCGGCCTGACGTGGGATTGAGGTAAGACGTGGGCCTGGAAGAGCAACTCCCCGGCGGCATCCTGCTGTCAACTGTCGAGAAGGTGGCCGGCTACGTCCGCAAGAACTCGTTGTGGCCGGCGACATTTGGCCTGGCATGCTGCGCGATCGAGATGATGGCAACGGCGGGGCCGAGGTTCGACATAGCGCGGTTCGGGATGGAGCGGTTCTCGGCGACGCCCCGGCAGGCCGATCTGATGATCGTGGCCGGGCGCGTCAGTCAGAAGATGGCACCGGTGCTGCGTCAGGTCTATGACCAGATGGCCGAGCCGAAGTGGGTGCTGGCCATGGGGGTGTGCGCGTCATCCGGCGGAATGTTCAACAACTACGCGATCGTGCAGGGCGTAGACCACCTTGTTCCGGTCGACATCTATCTTCCTGGCTGCCCGCCGCGCCCGGAAATGCTTCTGCACGCAATCCTCAAGCTGCACGAGAAGATTCAGGAAATGCCGCTGGGCGTCAACCGGGAACGTGCCATCGCCGAAGCTGAGGAGGCGGCAATGGCGGTCAGGCCCACGATCGAGATGCATGGACTGCTGCGATGAGCCCGCCTGACCAAGATCCGAAACAAGCAATCAGCGAGCCGGAGGGAAATCCCGACTCCGGGGCCGAGGTGATCAACGTCCGCCGCGGCATGTTCGGGGTCGCCGGATCGGGCGACACCTCCGGATACGGAAGGTTGGTCCGGGAGGTCACGATCCCCGGCAGTAGTCCCCGGCCCTACGGCGGCTACTTTGACGACATCGCCGACCGGCTAGCCGAGGCACTGAAGCGCAATGACGTCGAATACGACGACGCCATAGAGAAAGTCGTGATCTATCGCGACGAACTCACGCTGTACGTTCGGCGGGATCTGCTGCCGCCCGTGGCCCAACGTCTGCGTGACGAACCGGAATTGCGGTTCGAGCTGTGTCTGGGCGTTAACGGTGTGCACTACCCGCACGAAGCCGACCGCGAACTACACGCCGTCTACCCGCTGCAGTCAATTACCCATAACCGCCGGCTCCGGCTGGAAGTGTCTGCGCCGGAAAGTGATCCGCACATCCCGTCGTTGTATGCGGTATATCCGACCAACGACTGGCACGAGCGTGAGACCTACGACTTCTTCGGGATCATTTTCGACGGTCATCCGTCGCTCACCCGAATCGAAATGCCGGACGACTGGCAAGGGCATCCGCAACGCAAGGACTACCCACTTGGCGGCATCCCGGTCGAATACAAGGGCGCGCAGATACCTCCGCCCGACGAGCGGAGGGGCTACAACTGATGAGCACAACCATTAACTCAACGCACGACGGCGGCGCCTCTGAGAGCCCTGAGAAGATCTTGGTCGCCGGCGGCCAGGACTGGGAGCAGATCGTCGAAGCCGCCCGCAACGCGGATCCCGGCGAACGCATCGTCGTCAACATGGGACCTCAGCACCCGTCCACCCACGGGGTGTTGCGGCTGATCCTCGAGATCGAGGGCGAGACGGTCACCGAGGTCCGCTGCGGAATCGGCTACCTGCACACCGGAATCGAGAAGAACCTCGAATATCGCTACTGGACCCAGGGCGTCACCTTCGTCACCCGGATGGATTACCTGGCACCGTTTTTCAACGAGACCGCCTACTGCCTGGGTGTGGAGAAGCTGCTCGGCATCACCGACGAGATACCGGAGCGGGTCAACGTCATCCGGGTGATGATGATGGAGCTCAACCGGATCTCATCTCACCTGGTCGCGTTGGCGACCGGCGGCATGGAACTGGGCGCCATGACGCCGATGTTCGTCGGCTTCCGGGGGCGCGAGATCGTCCTAACCCTGTTCGAATCGATCACCGGGTTGCGGATGAACAGCGCCTACATCCGGCCCGGCGGCGTGGCCCAGGATCTACCGCCCAACGCGCACAGCGAGATCTCTGAAGCCCTCAAGCAGTTGCGCCAGCCGCTGCGCGAGATGGGCGAGCTGCTCAATGAGAACGCCATCTGGAAAGCCCGCACCCAGGGCGTGGGCTACCTGGACCTGGCCGGATGCATGGCACTGGGCGTCACCGGCCCGTGCCTGCGTTCCACCGGCTTGCCCTACGACCTGCGCAAAAGCCAACCTTACTGCGGATACGAGAACTACGAATTCGACGTGATCACTGCAGACACTTGTGATGCCTACGGGCGCTACATGATTCGCGTCAAGGAGATGTGGGAGTCGATGAACATCGTCGAGCAGTGCCTGGATAAGTTACGGCCGGGCCCGACGATGATCGAGGACCGCAAGATCGCCTGGCCCGCGGACCTGGAAGTAGGCCCGGACGGCATGGGCAATTCACCTGAACACATCGCAAAGATCATGGGCGGCTCGATGGAGGCATTGATCCACCACTTCAAGCTGGTCACCGAGGGCATCCGGGTTCCGGCGGGCCAGGTCTACACTGCGGTCGAATCACCACGCGGCGAGCTCGGCGTACACATGGTCAGCGACGGCGGCACCCGACCCTACCGAGTGCATTATCGGGATCCCTCCTTCACCAACCTGCAGGCCGTCGCGGCGATGTCCGAGGGCGGCATGGTCGCCGACTTGATCAGCGCGGTCGCCAGCATCGACCCCGTCATGGGCGGAGTGGACCGGTGACGGCTCCCGGCGTCGGCAACAACGGCGAGCGGGTGTTCATCAGGCTCGGACCGCCACCCGAAGAAGGCAACCAGTTCGTGGTTGCAGGTGCCCCGCAGTCGTATTCGCCGGAGGTTCGGGCGCGGCTAGAGGTCGAGGCCAAGGAGATCATCGGTCGCTACCCCGGCAAGCGCTCCGCGCTGTTGCCGTTGCTGCACTTGGTGCAGGGGGAGGACTCCTACCTCACACCGGCCGGTTTGGAATTCTGCGGTGAGCAACTGGGGCTCACCGGTGCCGAGGTTTCGGCGGTCGGCAGCTTCTACACCATGTACCGTCGCGGCCCCACCGGCGAGTACCTGGTAGGCGTCTGCACCAACACGCTCTGCGCCGTGATGGGTGGCGACGCCATATTTTCCGACCTCAAGGAACATCTCGGCATCGGCAACGACGAGACCACTGCCGACGGCACCGTCACGCTGCAACACATCGAATGCAACGCCGCCTGCGACTTTGCGCCCGTGGTGATGGTCAACTGGGAATTCTTCGACAACCAGACGCCGGAATCGGCGCGCGAACTCGTCGACTCCCTGCGCTCGGGTGCCCCAAAGGCCCCCACCCGGGGTGCACCGCTGTGTGGCTTCCGCCAGACCTCGCGCATCCTGGCGGGCCTGCCCGACGAACGCCCCGACCAGGGGCAGGGCGGTGCCGGTGCAGCAACACTGGCCGGCCTTCAGGTGGCAAAAGAACACGGCATGCAGGCGCCGCCGGCGCCGGATACCACATCGGCCGGGGAAGGACAGTAATGGCCGCCCCTACCGCCGCTAAAGGCCAGGCGACACCATTGACCCCGGTGATCAGCCGCTTCTGGGATGACCCCGAGTCGTGGACGCTGGAAACCTATGAGCGCCATGACGGCTACAAAGCACTGAAGAAGGCCCTGGCAATGGAGCCCGATGCGGTGATCGGGACCGTCAAGGATTCCGGACTGCGCGGGCGGGGCGGTGCGGGCTTCTCCACCGGGACGAAATGGTCGTTCATCCCGCAGGGTGACACCGGTGCAGCCGCCAAGCCGCACTATCTGGTGGTCAACGCCGACGAGTCGGAACCCGGTACGTGCAAAGACATCCCGTTGATGCTGGCCACACCGCATGTGCTGGTCGAAGGCGTCATCATCGCCGCTTATGCGATCCGGGCCAGCCATGCGTTCATCTACGTGCGCGGTGAGGTGCTACCCGTGTTGCGCCGCCTGCACAATGCGGTGGCGCAGGCCTATGCCGCCGGCTACCTGGGCCGTGACATAGCCGGGTCAGGCTACGACCTGGAGTTGGTGGTGCACGCCGGCGCGGGCGCCTACATCTGCGGCGAGGAAACCGCACTACTCGATTCGCTGGAAGGCCGGCGCGGGCAACCACGGCTGCGGCCGCCATTCCCCGCGGTGGCCGGGCTTTACGGCTGCCCTACCGTGATCAACAACGTCGAGACGATCGCCAGCGTGCCGTCGATCATCCTCAACGGCGTCGAATGGTTCCGGTCGATGGGCAGCGAGAAATCGCCTGGCTTCACGCTGTATTCGCTGTCCGGACACGTCACCCGCCCGGGCCAGTATGAGGCCCCGCTGGGAATCACGTTGCGCGAGTTGCTCGCTTACGCGGGTGGGGTGCGCGCCGGGCATCAGCTCAAGTTCTGGACGCCGGGGGATCCTCGACGCCGCTGCTCACCGACGAGCACCTCGACGTGCCGCTGGACTACGAGGGCGTGGGCGCGGCGGGCTCGATGCTGGGCACCAAGGCGCTGGAGATCTTCGACGAGACCACCTGTGTGGTACGTGCGGTGTGGCGCTGGACTGAGTTCTACAAGCACGAGTCGTGCGGGAAGTGCACGCCGTGCCGGGAAGGCACCTTCTGGCTGGACCAGATCTACGAACGGCTGGAAACCGGCAAGGGCACCCTGGAGGATCTCGACAAGCTGGTGGATATCGCCGACGCGATCCTGGGGAAGTCGTTCTGCGCGTTGGGCGATGGTGCGGCCAGCCCGGTGACGTCCTCCATCGCGCTCTTTCGCGACGAGTACATCGCCCACGTCGAAGGAGGCGGATGCCCGTTCGACCCGCGAGACTCCATGCTGACTGCGAACGGAAAGGCATGACACCCGGATGACCAGTGTTTCCGACGCGGCCAAACCGCAAACCGGCGACGGCGTGAGGCGGCCGGAGATGGTGACGTTGACCATCGACGGCATCGAAACCAGTGTGCCCAAGGGCACTCTGGTGATCCGTGCGGCCGAGTTGGTGGGCATCCAGATCCCACGGTTCTGTGACCACCCGCTACTCGAACCGGTCGGCGCGTGCCGGCAATGCCTGGTCGAGGTCGAAGGACAACGCAAGCCAATGGCGTCGTGCACCATCGTCGCCACCGACGAAATGGTGGTGCGCACCCAACTGACCTCGGAGGCGGCCGACAAAGCCCAGCACGGCGTGATGGAACTGCTGCTGATCAACCACCCGCTGGACTGCCCGATGTGCGACAAGGGCGGCGAATGCCCACTACAGAACCAGGCAATGTCGAACGGCCGCGCCGATTCTCGCTTCGAAGACGTCAAACGCACGTTCGCCAAGCCGATCAACATCTCATCGCAGGTACTGCTGGATCGGGAGCGCTGTATCTTGTGCGCCCGCTGCACGCGGTTCTCCGAGCAGATCGCCGGGGACCCGTTCATCGACATGCAAGAGCGGGGCGCACTGCAGCAGGTCGGTATTTACGCCAACGAGCCGTTCGACTCTTACTACTCCGGCAACACGGTGCAGATCTGCCCGGTGGGCGCGTTGACCGGCACCGCTTACCGTTTCCGGGCCCGGCCGTTCGACCTGGTCTCCAGCCCCAGCGTGTGCGAGCACTGCGCAGGCGGGTGCGCGGAGCGCACCGACCACCGCCGTGGCAAGGTGCTGCGCCGGTTGGCCGGCGACGACCCGGAAGTCAACGAGGAGTGGAACTGCGACAAGGGGCGGTGGGCGTTCAAGTACGCGACTCTGCCTGATGTGATCACCACTCCCCTGATCCGGGACGCCGACGGCACGCTTGCGCCCACGTCCTGGTCGCATGCGATGGTGGTGGCGACCCAGGGACTCGAAGCCGCCCGCGGGCGAACGGGTGTGCTGGTCGGCGGCCGAGTGACGTGGGAAGATGCTTACGCCTACGCCAAGTTCGCCCGAATCACGTTGGACACCAACGATATCGACTTCCGGGCCCGGCCATATTCGGCCGAAGAGGCCGACTTCCTGGCGGCCCGCATCGCGGGACGGCCGGTGACAGTCAGCTATTCCGATCTGGAGTCGGCGCCCGTGGTATTGCTGGTCGGCTTTGAGCCCGAAGAAGAGTCACCCATTGTGTTCCTGAGGCTGCGCAAAGCGGCCCGGAAACACGGCGTGCCGGTGTACTCGATCGCCCCGTTCGGCACCCGCTCGCTGGGCAAGATGTCCGGCCGGTTGCTCAAGACCGCTCCCGGTGCCGAGCCGTCGACGCTGGACGGATTGGCCACCGGTGAAGTAGGCGATCTGCTGGCCACGCCTGGCGCAGTCATCATGGTCGGGGAACGCCTGGCCACCGTGCCGGGCGGGCTGTCGGCCGCGGCGCGGCTGGCGGACGCGACCGGCGCCCGGTTGGCGTGGGTGCCGCGACGGGCCGGGGACCGCGGAGCATTGGAGGCCGGGGCGCTGCCGGGGCTGCTGCCCGGTGGCCGCCCGGTGGCCGACGACGCGGCCCGCGCGCAGGTCGCCGCGGCGTGGCACGTCGACGAATTGCCTTCCGCGCCGGGACGTGACGTCGACGGGATCCTCGCCGCCGCCACCGACGGCTCACTGGGCGCGCTGGTGGTCGGCGGCGTCGAGCCCGCCGACTTTGCCGACCCGGACGCGGTGCTGGCCGCGCTGGACGCCGCCGGCTTCGTCGTCAGCCTGGAGCTGCGGCACAGCGAGGTCACCGAGCGCGCCGACGTCGTGTTCCCCGTCGCACCGACGACGGAGAAGGCGGGCGCCTTCATCAACTGGGAGGGGCGCTTCCGCCCGTTCGAACCCGCCCTGCACGGCACGGCCCAGCGGGCCGGCCAGTCCGATCACAAGGTGCTCGACACCCTGGCCGACGAGATGGGCGTCTACCTGGGCATGTCCGGCGTCGAGGAGGCCCGCGCCGAGATGTCCGCGCTCGGCTTCTGGGCCGGTAAGCACGCCGCGACGCCGCAGGTAGCGGCCCCGGAGCCGGCCAAACCCGGTGCCGGCGAAGCGGTGCTGACCGGCTGGCGCCTGATGCTCGACAACGGCCGCCTGCAGGACGGTGAACCGCACCTGGCGGGCACCGCGCGCAAACCCGTGGCGCGGCTCTCCGCCGACACCGCGGCCGAGATCGGGGTGGCCGACGGGGACGCCATCACCGTCACCACCGATCGCGGCTCAATCACCTTGCCGCTGAACGTCACCGACATGCCGGACCGGGTGGTGTGGCTGCCGCTGAACTCGCCGGGTTCGGCGGTGCAGCGCCAGCTGGGCGTGACGACCGGCAGCGTCGTGAAGATCGGAGTGGGCAAATGACCGCCGGCGACGATGCAGAGCGAAGCGATGAGGAGGAGCGGCGCATTTGGACCGCCGGCGACGATGCAGAGCGAAGCGATGAGGAGGAGCGGCGCATATGACCGCCTTCGGGCACGACCCGTGGTGGCTGGTGCTGGGTAAAGCCCTGGCCATCTTCGTGTTCCTCATGCTGAACGTGCTGGTCGCAATCCTGGCCGAGCGCAAGATCCTGGGCTGGATGCAGCTGCGACCCGGCCCCAACCGGGCGGGGCCGTGGGGCACCCTGCAGAGTCTGGCCGACGGGATCAAGCTGGCGCTCAAAGAAAGCATCACCCCCCGCGGTGTCGACTGGTTCGTGTACATGGCGGCGCCGGCTATCTCGACGATCCCCGCGTTCACTGCGTTCGCGTTCATCCCGTTCGGCCCGGAGGTGTCGGTGTTCGGCCACCGGACGCCGCTGCAGCTGACCGACCTGCCGGTCGCGGTGCTGTTCATCCTGGGGCTGTCGGCGATCGGCGTCTACGGCATCGTGTTGGGCGGCTGGGCATCCGGTTCCACCTATCCCCTGCTGGGCGGGGTGCGGTCCACCGCCCAGGTCATCTCCTACGAGGTGGCGATGGGGCTGTCGTTCGCGGCCGTCTTCCTGTTCGCCGGCACCATGTCGACGTCGGAGATCGTGGCCGCCCAGGACCGGCTCTGGTACGTGTTCCTGTTGCTGCCGTCGTTCGTCATCTATCTCATCTCCATGGTGGGTGAAACCAACCGTGCCCCATTCGACCTGCCCGAGGCCGAGGGTGAACTCGTCGCCGGCTTCCACACCGAGTACTCGTCGCTGAAGTTCGCGTTGTTCATGTTGGCCGAATACGTCAACATGATGACGGTTTCGTCGCTCGCCACGGTCATGTTCTTTGGCGGCTGGCATGCGCCCTGGCCGCTCAACATGTGGTCAGGAGCCGACACCGGCTGGTGGCCGGTGCTCTGGTTCACCGCGAAGTTGTGGACCTTCCTGTTCATCTATATCTGGCTGCGAGGCAGCCTGCCCCGATTGCGCTACGACCAGTTCATGGCGCTTGGCTGGAAGTTGCTCATCCCGGTGTCGCTGGTGTGGGTGCTGATCGCCGCCGTCATTCGCTCGCTGCGTGACCAGGGTTACCAGTACTGGACCGCGGCGCTGGTGATCAGCAGCATTGTCGTTGCCGTAGCCCTGGTGCTGTCACTGCGAAGGCCGTTCAGCGCCCCAAGTGCCCGCGCGCTCGCGCGGCAGCGCCGCCAAGAGCAGCCGGAAAGTATCGGCACCGATCCAGCATTCCCGACACCACCGCTGCCGGCGTCGGTCGGTGCGAGCAAGGAGAACGGACGTGGCTAAATTCTTTGACGCCGTCGCAGGATTCGGCGTGACGTTCCGTTCCATGTTCAAAAAGAGGGTGACTGAGGAGTATCCGGAGAAACCGGGTCCCGTCGCGGTCCGCTACCACGGCCGTCATCAACTCAACCGGTACCCGGACGGCCTGGAGAAATGCATCGGCTGCGAGTTGTGCGCCTGGGCCTGCCCGGCCGACGCGATCTACGTCGAGGGCGCGGACAACACCGACGAGCAGAGGTTTTCGCCGGGCGAACGCTACGGCCGCGTCTACCAAATTAATTATCTGCGGTGCATCGGTTGCGGTCTGTGCATCGAGGCTTGCCCGACCCGGGCGCTGACGATGACCAACGTCTACGAGATGGCTGACGACAACCGCGCCGACCTGATCTACGAGAAGGACCGGTTGCTGGCCCCCCTGCTGCCGGAGATGGCCGTGCCACCGCATCCCAGAGCTCCGGGCGCCACCGACAAGGACTACTACCAGGGCAACATCACCGCAAATGGCTTGCGCGAGAGCCACAACGCGGGAGAAGCCAAGTGACCGTGGTTAGCCTGGCGACCGACGCCATCGTTCGCACCTCCACGGGTGAAGCAGTCACTTTCTGGGTGCTGGGTGCGCTGGCGCTGGTCGGCGCGGCCGGAGTTGTGCTGGCCGTCAACGCGGTGTACTCGGCAATGTTCCTGGCGATGACGATGATCATCCTGGCGGTGTTCTACATGGTCCAGGACGCGCTGTTCCTCGGCGTCGTTCAAGTCGTCGTCTACACCGGCGCGGTGATGATGCTGTTCTTGTTCGTGCTGATGCTGATCGGCGTGGACTCCGCGGAATCACTGAAGGAAACGCTGCAAGGACAACGGGTCGCCGGGGTGGCGACCGGCGTCGGGTTCGGCATTCTGCTGATCGCAGCGATCGGCAACGTCTCGACCAGAGGTTTCGTCGGACTGAGCACGGCCAACGCCAATGGCAACGTCGAAGGCTTGGCGCCGCTGATCTTCTCCCGATATCTGTGGGCTTTCGAGTTGACCAGTGCGCTGTTGATCACCGCGGCGGTCGGCGCCATGATCTTGGCCCATCGGGAGCGTTTCGAGCGCCGCAAAACTCAGCGCGAGCTCTCCAAGGAGCGCTTCCGCATCGGCGGCCACCCGACCCCGATGCCCAGCCCGGGTGTTTACGCACGCCACAACGCCGTCGACGTGGCCGCGATGCTCCCCGACGGTTCCTATTCAGACCTGTCGGTATCTTCGATACTGCGTACCCGCGGGGCCGATGGCAAACAGACGCCCAACACGCGCGAAGCTGTTAACGGCGGCGCGTGATGAACCCGTCCAACTACCTCTACCTTTCGGCGCTGCTATTCACCATCGGCGCTTCGGGGGTGCTGTTACGGCGCAACGCCATCGTGATGTTCATGTGCGTCGAGCTGATGCTCAATGCCGTCAACCTGGCGTTCGTCACCTTCGCGCGGATGCACGGCCGTTTGGACGGACAGATGATCGCGTTCTTCACCATGGTGGTGGCCGCCTGCGAGGTAGTCATCGGCCTGGCCATCATCATGACGATTTTCCGTGCCCGCAGATCGGCGTCCGTCGACGACGCGAACCTACTCAAAGGCTAAAGATTGCTGCGATGACACACTTCACCTGGCTGCTCGTCGCACTGCCGCTGGCTGGCGCCGCCATCTTGCTGTTCGGGGGTAGACGCACCGACGCGTGGGGCCATTGGCTGGGCTGCGCCGCTGCGCTTGGTGCGTTCGGGGTGGGCGCGACACTGCTCGCCGACATGCTCAGCAGGGACACGGCTGACCGGGTCATCCACCAGAAGTTGTTCACCTGGATCCCCGTCAACCAACTTCAGGTCGACCTCGGGCTACAGATCGACCAGCTGTCCATCAGCTTCGTGCTGTTGATCTCCGGGGTCGGGTCCCTGATCCACATCTATTCGGTCGCCTATATGGCCGACGACCCGGACCGGCGCCGGTTTTTCGGCTATCTCAACCTGTTCTTGGCCTCGATGCTGCTGCTGGTGGTCGCCGACAACTACGTGGTGCTCTACGTCGGCTGGGAAGGCGTCGGCCTGGCGTCCTACCTGCTGATCGGTTTCTGGTATCACAAGCCGTCCGCGGCCACGGCGGCGAAGAAGGCGTTCGTGATGAACCGCGTCGGGGACGCCGGGCTGGCCCTGGCCATGTTCCTGATGTTCAGCACGTTCGGCACCCTGTCCTACGCGGGAGTGTTCGCAGGCGTGGCGTCCGCCTCGCACGCAACGCTGACCGCGATGGGATTGCTGCTGCTGCTGGGTGCCTGCGCCAAGTCCGCGCAGGTTCCGCTGCAGGCCTGGTTGGGTGACGCCATGGAGGGTCCCACCCCGGTGTCCGCGCTGATCCACGCCGCCACCATGGTGACCGCGGGCGTGTACCTGATCGTGCGGTCCAACCCGATCTACGACCTGGCGCCCAACGCTCGGCTGGGCGTGGTCATCGTCGGCGCCGCCACGCTGCTGCTCGGAGCGTTCATCGGCTGCGCCAAGGACGACATCAAACGCGCGCTCGCGGCGTCAACGATGAGCCAGATCGGCTACATGGTGCTGGCCGCCGGCCTTGGTCCGGCCGGCTATGCCTTCGCGATCATGCATCTACTCACCCACGGCTTCTTCAAGGCCGGCCTGTTCCTCGGGTCCGGTGCGGTGATCCACGCGATGCACGAAGAGCAGGACATGCGACGTTACGGCGGCCTGCGCGCCGCCCTCCCCATCACGTTTGTCACCTTCGGGCTGGGATATCTGGCAATCATCGGTGTGCCGCCGTTTGCGGGATTCTTCTCCAAGGACGCGATCATCGAAGCTGCGCTGGGTACTGGCGGCGCCGGGGGGTGGGTGATGGGCGGGGCCGCGCTGCTGGGCGCGGGCCTCACCGCGTTCTACATGACGCGGGTGATGCTGATGACCTTCTTCGGCGAAAAGCGCTGGGCCCCAGACGCCCATCCGCACGAGGCGCCGGCTCTGATGACCGGGCCGATGATCCTGCTTGCCTTCGGCTCGGTGTTCGCCGGCGGCCTGTTCGCCATCGGGGGCACCTTGCAGCACTGGCTGGAGCCCGTCGTCGGCGCTCACGAAGAACCCAAATATGAGGTTGCGGCCGGATTCAGCACCACCATGGCGTTGACGGTCGTCGCGATCGGTATCGCGGTGGCTTACCGCATGTACGGCGGCAAAGTAACCATCCCCGAGGTGGCACCCGCCGAGGTCTCGGCGCTGACGACGGCCGCACGCCGCGACCTCTACGGCGATGCCTTCAACGAGGAGGTGTTCATGCGCCCTGGCGCGCAACTGACCGACGCGCTGGTAGAAGTCGATAACGAGCTTGTCGACGGCTCGGTCAACGCGCTGGCCGCTCTGGTCAGCCGCACCTCGAATCGTCTGCGGCGACGGCAAACCGGCTACGCCCGCTCCTACGCGTTGTCGATGCTGGCAGGTGCGACACTGCTGGTTGCCGTGATCCTGGCGGTGCAGCTGTGGTGACGGGCGTGCCGTGGCTGAGCGTGCTGTGGCTACTGCCGCTGGCGGGATCGCTGCTGATCATCCTGCTGCCCCCCGGGCTGGGAAAGGTCGCCAAGTGGACCGGCCTGGCCGTCAGCGTGGCGGTGCTGGTGGTGGCGATCATCATCACGGCGGGGTTCAAAACCGGCGGCGCGCCTTATCAGTTCACCGAAAGCCGCAAGTGGATACCGGCTTTCGGCGCCGGCTACACCCTCGGTGTGGACGGCATCGCGGTCGTGCTGGTGCTGCTGACCACAGTGCTGATTCCGCTGTTACTGGTCGCCGGCTGGAACGACGGCGGC
>JBEKNM010000047.1:0-14178 GCA_049522835.1 Mycobacterium sp. | reverse complement strand
TGCTGGCTAGATGCCGCGTGAGCAGCACTGCGCCAAGATGGAGGGCATTGGCGATGTCGTCTTGCAGGTCTAAGCGACATTTCGGCTCCATTCCCAATACATCTCAGAAACGTATGCAATGGCGGAGGCCCCTTAGTTTAGATGTCGTCGCATCAGCACTGTTGATAACACGCTGTGCAGATGGCTCTTTCGCCGGAAACGGTTCAGCCTCCGGATGCACACGCATTGCGCCGCTATGCAGTTATGGCTCCGTCATCAGTTGCCAAGAGATAATCGAGGGTGTGTTCTCGAGTCTTGCCATTGACATTAACGGTCAAGTGAAAAGGCTGGGCCGCAATACGATGTACGGCGACGTCGAAGTCGGCCAGCATCAGTGTCGCCAACTCGTTACGAGACTCATGGACGACGTGGTGTCGCTCGGTAGCTGACCAGTACCATCCGGAGTAGTTGCGCTGCCCCTTGTACCAACGGAACGTGCGCCACGGCTAGGCATCGTACAAAGCCGGCATCGATGACTCGAGTTTCGATGACGCTTTTGTCCCCGTCCGCTGATCGGAAGGAAATGGTCGCGGTATTTAGATCGGCAACAACGTCGGCGGACATGGCAGGTGCTTACTAAGAACGGAACAAGCTGCAATTGACATACTGCCACACATGTGCCCTTAAGGATAGAGGCGCGAAAGACTATTGGTTCTACGGCAATTCGTGAACGCTTGTATCTTCACGCGATGCTTCAACTGTTCAATCAGGCAATCGGGCGATACCCTGCCGATTCATACAAAATGAACGCGCCCCAAAGACCCGCGTTCAAAATTGCTACGCAGGATGGGCCTGCTGCTCCGACTCCGTGAGGCGACGGATCGCACGCTGGCGTAGCTCTTCGAAGAACGCCGCCCCCACCGTTCTGTTGTGGGCTGACATCGGTCGTCCGAGTGTGGAGTGGTGGGCGATGAAGTCAGACAGGGACATCGGTAGCCCGGTCATCTGAGTCTGCTTCATGTAGTTGGAGATCCGCCACATGATGAGCAGTTCGATGATGCGGCCACCATTGGCCTGTTCGGCGATGCCCTCCAGAATCTGCAGGTCTCGCCAGGTGATTATCGTCGGCGGCAAAACCTTACTGTTGAATCCGGCGATGAGCGGCAAGGCCTGCTCGAGTATCAGCATCTCGGTGAACTCGTTGGAGGGTATACCGGCGACCGGGGCTACGACGAACGGCAGGAACTTGGTCGCTGCTGTGATCAGGGTCCCGTTTGTGGCGGTCCACCCGTGTGTGCGGAACTGCTGCGCGGTGGAGGTGAGCTGTCGGAACTTGTTGGCCGCGAACATACTCCGGATTTCAGCGTGTAGATCGCTGCCGGCCGCCGATCGCTCGGCGAACTCCTTTGGAAGGTTGCGGTTGTTCGCATCGATCAGGATGGCTTCGCCACCTTGGACGTAGGCGTAGTCGCAGATCTTCGGGTGCTCGCCGCGGCTGTCGCTCCATGCGACCTTCATCTAGTTTCCGTGATGACGACCGCTCCGCCGAACCGAGTCTCGTGTTGGGCGATGCGGTTTAGGACGGACCCGACCCGATGCTCGAAGATGGTGTTCACGGCGCTCTTGAACCGACTGGCTCGCTGGGGTTCTGAGACCTTCAGCGCGTCATGGACTTTCAAGTAAAGCAGATCGCCAAAGATGCGCTGTACTGCGTACTGCAGGCGCAGTATCAGGATCGAGCCGTCATCGAGCCGCAGAAAGGGGAACTCCAGCAGCGTGTATCGCATCCAGGGGGTCGCCGTGCCGTTCATGCGTTCATCGGCGAGGCGTTCGCGCAGTTCCGACAGTGACAGCGAGCACTGCCGCAGGAAGGTGTCGATGACCTTGGGCCCCAATCCGGTTGCGGCCAGCAGGCCGCTATGGAAACCGACCTGACCCTCGTTGCGCGCCGCGTTCCAGAAGAACCAGGCAAGGGTAAGGAAGTCGTCCACATCGACGCCGACCACTTCGGCGAAGACATCCGCCGGACCCGCACCGAAATCGTGGATGACTTTCTGCTGGGTTCCAGGTGCCCACCCGCGCCGCCAGGTCTCGTCGACCGAACAGGCCAGCGTCTCAAACGTGTCGCTGTCATCGAACAATCCTTGGGCGACGAAATCGAGTGCAGCTCCAGGAGGTCGGCTTCCAAGGCCGCGACATCGTAAGCGCCCGGGTTAGCGGCCCGCGCCATCATGCCGGCGTCGACCCGGTCATTGTCCTCATTCACGCCAAGCACGCACCGTGCAAGGTCCAACACGGACAATTCCTGCAGGGAGTCCTTGTCGGCGAATTCCACGATCTCCTTGATGCACTGGATGAGTCCGACGTTGGAGAAGATCGTGCGCCCTCGGTTCAGCTCAGCCACCAGCTGCGACTGAAGCGCGCTGACTGCGCCATCGATGAATGTCCGCTCGACATCGGACCGGGTGTCAGTGATGGCAGCAAGGTCGAGGTCGGCGAACAGTCCGGCAACCACCGTCAAAGCAGGCAGGACACCCACCTGTTGCCAAATCGACTGCCGCTGATCGATCGCCACGGGCACGTCAAGTATTTCGGAGGCGGTTAGGAGCGGCTGCGTACCGGCCGAGGTCGAACGGCTGCCCACGACCCGACGACGCTGTCATCCGAGCCTCCTCCAGGTAAGACGGGTACGGTACCGCCGGCTGACGGGAACATGTCTCATATTGACTGCGGATCCGCAACGACCCCGCAATCGGCTTTGAGAATCCGCAACGGAGTTTGAGAACCGACACGCAGCAACCCCTACGTCAGTAGTGATGATCGGTATCTGGCTGACACTCGTGATCACTGCTGGCGCCTGGTACTTCTGGCCGGTCTGGCCCATCCTCGGGGCCGGCATCGGTCTGTTCTCCCACGCTATGGCTATCCGCTGCAGTGTTCAGAAGGCAGACCGGTCAAAGCGCTAACGGTGACGGCGGTGTCCAGCTATCCACCACAAGCGGTAGTGACACCGCGTCAGCGCCGCCGTTCACCACGACAACCCAGCGGCCGTCAGAAAGCAGGTTGACCGCGATATCGAAGAAAGCGAAGCCCGGGAACTCACCGACGGCGGCCTCTGGCACCGTGAACTCCCGTTCTATTGGCTCGCCAAGCGTCGGAGGCTTGACCTGTACCGCCACCCGCAGGTCGGAGTCTTCATCTGCCCGAGTCAGTACCACCAGCACAAACTGGGCCCACCGGTCAGGGCCGACTGTGAACCTGGACAGTACGCCGCCCTTCACATTGAGCTTGTTATCTACCGTCGCTGCGGCTTCGGCGAGGAAGGCCCCGGTGACTTTCACATCGCGTAACCTACCGCGCGCTAGCAAGATCGAGAAGTATCGGCCGAGCCCCGTCGCCGCGAGCCTTAGGGCCGGTCGGTGGCCGGCTACCGGATGGCGGGTTGTCGAGCGCAGGATCGGCCGCGGATGGCGAAGGCCCCTGCAAACTTCGCGCCACGGAGCGTGATACTAAGCAGGTGCCAGATCGAAACGTGCTGGGCGACCCGCTGCAACAGTGCGGCATTGACCCACTCACCGGTTTTTACCGGGATGGTTGTTGCTCGACCGGGCCGGAGGACCTCGGCAGGCACACGATCTGTGCAGTAGTGACCGCTGAATTCCTGGAGCACCAGCGTTCCATCGGCAATGACTTGTTGACGCCGGTTCCCGAGTACCGGTTTCCCGGCCTGCTACCCGGCGACCGCTGGTGCGTCACCGCCCTGAACTGGTTACGGGCTCACCACGATGGTTGCGCCGCCCCAGTGGTGTTGGCTTCGACTCACGAACGCACGCTCGAGGTAGTCGATCTCGAGACGCTCAAGGAACACGCCGTCGATGTTCCTGACGATCTGGCTGACTTGTAAACGAGGGCTGCAACCAATCACGGCACTTGCGTCGAGTACAACCACACATCCCACAACGGACGCAGCGACTCGTCGGAGTAATTTGCAGCCAGGCCGGTGAAGTCGTCGGTGACGACCGTGCCATGGCGATGCCGGCTCGTCCAATCCTTGAGCAGCGCAAAGAAGTTCTCGCCGCCCAGCCGCCCGCGCAGCGCGTGCAGGGTCAAAGCGCCGCGCTTGTACACGCGGTCGTCGAACATGTCGCGTGGTCCGGGATCGGCCAGCAACAGGTCTTGGGGCTTCCCACGCAGCTGTTCGTGATACCGACGGGCGAGCTCATCTGCGCTGGGCCCGCCACAGTGTTCGGACCACAACCACTCCGCGTAGCACGCGAATCCCTCGTGCAGCCAGATGTCACGCCATTGCCGCGCGGTCACCGAGTTGCCGAACCACTGGTGCGCCAGCTCGTGGGCGATCAGCCGCTCGCTGGCCCGTGAGCCGTCGCAGTGGTTGGCGCCGAAGATCGAAATCCCTTGGGCCTCGAGCGGTATCTCCAGCGGGTCGTCGGTGACGACGACCGTGTACCCGTTCGCCAGCGGATACGGTCCGAACAGCTCGACGAACAGCTCCATCATCTCGGGTTGGCGGGCGAAGTCGTGACCGAAGTTGCGGCGCAGCCGCTCGGGCAATGCAGCCTGTATCGGCACCGGCGTCCGCGTCAGCGGCGCCAACTTGTAGATGCCGATCTGCAGCGTGATGAGGTAGGTCGAAGTCGGTTCGGGTTGTTCGTAGGTCCACACCGTCTGCGAAGCTCGAACCCGGCGCGACACCAGCTCGCCGTTGGCGACCGCCCGGTACCGGCTTTCGGTGCTGATCTGGATGCGGAAGGCGGCCTTGGCGCTGGGGTGGTCGTTGCAGGGGAACCACGACGCGGCGCCGTTGGGTTGTCCGGCGACCAGCACGCCGTCGGCCAGTTCCTCGAAACCGACGTCGCCCCACAGTGATCGGAGCGGTCTGGGCGAACCGCCGTAGCGCACCACGATCGACAACGCCGCCCCGGTCGCAAGTTTCGATGCCAGCTGGATGCGTAACTTGCCGCCTCGACAGGAGAAGTGGGCGGCGCGCTTGCCGTTCACCGATACCTTCGACACCGTCAGCGCGTTGGACAGGTCGAGCGTGAGTTTCTGCAACTCGTCAAGGGTCATCGCGGTGATCGTCGCCGATCCGGACAGCCGGTTGATCGAGACCTTGTACTCCAGATCCAGCTCGTAGCTTGACACTTGGTAGCCCGGGTTGCCGTTCTTCGGGAGGTACTCGTCGATCACCGTGTCCTTATCTGAGCTCTTCTGGGCCGTCTTAGCAGAAGGTTTCACGCTGCAGTGTCCCCGACGCCTCGCGCCGACGCCTTCTTGCCTGTTGTCTTTTTACGGCCGAGGTCCCACGGTCTGATCGGATTACCCTGCCAGCGCGTCGACGACGGCACCTCGTCGCCGCGCACCACCAGCGACGCGGGGCCGACGGTAGCACCGGAGCCCAGCCGAGCAGCGGGCAGCGCGACGGAATGCGGGCCAAGGGTGGCGCCGGGTTCCAGCACGACAGGGTCCATCCGCATGATCCGGTCATGGAACAGATGTGTCTGCACCACGCAGCCGCGGTTGACGGTGGCCCCCTTGCCCAGCGAGACGAGGTCCGCCTCAGGCAGCCAATAGGTTTCACACCACGCCCCACGCCCGATGTGGGCGCCCAGTGCTCGTAGCCAAATGTTCATCACCGGCGTCCCGCTGGCCGCACGGGCGAACCACGGCGCCGCGACGGTTTCGACGAACGTATCGGCGACCTCGTTGCGCCACACGAACGACGACCACAGCGGAAACTCGCTGGCTCTGATCCGGCCCACCACAAGCCATTTCGCGGCGACCGTGACAGCGCCGGCAACCGCGCCGGCCGCCAAGAGCACCAGTCCGCCGCACAGCGCCGCCCACCAGATGCCGAATATCCTTGCCAGCGCCTGCAGTGCGCCCAGCACGGCCAACCCGATCGCGACCGTCACGATCACCGGCAGCAACCGGAACGTCTCCACCACCGCTCGCATCACCTTCAACCGCAGTGGCGGGTTATATGTGGTCGCTGCATCGGCCTCGGCAGGGCGCCGGCGCAGCCGCATCGGCGGGCTGCCCAGCCAGGACGAGCCACGCTTGGCCTTGGGCGGCGCGGCCGACAGCACCGCGACCAGTCCGTCGTCGGGGACGCGGCGGCCTGGCTGGGCGATGCCTGAATTGCCCAGGAACGCGCGCCTGCCGACCGTGGTCTTCGCCGTGTAGATCCAGCCGCCGCCGAGTTCGTAGGACGCGACCATGGTGTCGTCGGCCAGGAACGCGCTGTCCTCGATCACTGCGAACTTGGGGGTGAGCAACACCGTGGAGATCTCGGTGCCGCGGCCGACCTTGGTGCCGAGTAGCCGCAGCCACATCGGTGTCAGCAGGCTGGCATACAGCGGGAACAGGTAATTACGCGCCGCGTCCATGAGCCGCTCAGTCGCCCAGAGCTGCCAGCCGGCGCGGCTGCGCACCGGGTGGTACCCCTCCCGCAGGCCGATTGACAGCGTGCGCACCGCGATCATCGTCGACAGCGCGTACACGACGAGTGCGGCCAGCGTTGCGACCGGTGTCCACAGCAGCGCGGGCAGCACTGCCTGCGACAGCCTGTGGGTGCGGTGAACGGCTACTCCGATCACCGCAAGCACGGTCGCCGCAGCGATCAGTGGCAAAGCGCTGAGCAGTAGCGACGTCAGCCCGTAGATGGGTACCCATCGGCTTCTGGTCGGTGGCCGTTCGTCAGGCCACGGGTGGTTGACCCTGCCGGATTTCACCGCGGGCGAGCCCTTCCAGTACTGGCCGTTTTTGATCTTGTCGAGCACGCCCGAGCCGGGTGCCACGTCGGCGTTCTTGCCGACGATCGCGCCGGGCAGCAGCGTGGTTCGGGCGCCGACCGTCGCGTCGTCGCCGATCGTGATGTCGCCGACGTGGAACGCGTCCCCGTCGATCCAATGCCCGCACAGATCCACTTCTGGTTCGACGGCGCTGCGGTGTCCAAGCGTCAGTAACCCGGTGACCGGTGGCATCGAGTGCAGGTCGACGCCCTTACCGATATTGGCGCCGAGTGCGCGGGCGTAGTACACCAGCCATGGCGCGCCGGCCAGGTTCTGGGCACCGCTGGCCTCGGTCAGCCGCTCGACGAACCACACCCGCAAGTGCACCGAGCCGCCGCGGCGATAAGTGCCCGGCTTCACCTTCGACAGCAACATACGTGCGAACAAGGCCGCGATGCCCATCCGGCCCACCGGCGTGACGAACAGGACGAACGCCACCCCGATGAGCCACCAGTTCACCGCCACGGTCCACGGCACCACATGCAGCGCGCGGGCCACATTGTTGCCCAGCGCGAGCCAGGTGACCCACGGCAGTGCCGCCAGCGTCGCCAACGGCACCGAAAGCAACGTCTGCGCAGCTTGCGTCCGCCGTGGGGTCGGTGCCACCACGCGCTCGGTGACCTGCGGCGGCGGGTCAAGTTCGTCGAGGAAGCCGGCCAGCGAGCCGAGCCGGGGATGGTCGTACAGGTCGGCGACGGTGACCTGCGGATGCCGGAGCCGCAGCGTGGCGACGAGTTGCGCGGCGGAAAGCGAGCCACCACCGAGCGCGAAGAAATCCGCCGCCGGACTGTCTGGACTGTCCAGGGCGGCCCCGAGCAGATCCCGCCACAACCCGGCCAGCCAGGCCACGGTGCCGCTGAGGTTGGCGGCTTCCTCATCCCCGGAGTTGTTAGCGCCGCCCGGCGGCGGCCACGGCAACGCGTCCCGGTCGACCTTGCCCGACGTGCGGGTGGGCAGCTCGTCGACCTGCACCAGACGCGGCACCAGCGCGGCGGGCAGCTGCTCGGCGAGCAGCTTGCGTGCCGCGGCGATGTCGAACAACGGATCGGCGCTGACCAGATAGCCAACCAGTAGCGGCGTGCCGGTGGCGGTGTGGCGAACCGCGGCCGCGCCGCCACTGACGCCGGGCAGGTGGACCAGCGCTGAGTCGACTTCGCCCAGCTCGATGCGGCGGCCCCCGACCTTGACCTGGTCGTCGCTGCGGCCGCAGAAAAACAGTCCGTCGCGTTCCATCCGCACCAGATCACCGCTGCGATAAGCGCGGTCCCAGCCCAGCGTCGGCATCGGTGCGTACTTTTCCGCGTCCTTGTCTTTGTCCAGGTAGCGGGCCAGCCCCACGCCGCCGATCACCAGCTCGCCCACGTCGCCATAGCTGACCGGGAGGCCGTCGGCGTTGACGACGGCCAGGTCCCAGCCCGGCAGTGGCAGCCCGATGCTGATCGGCCCGGCACCAGTAACCATGGCTGCGCACGCGACCACCGTGGCCTCGGTCGGGCCGTAAGTGTTCCACACTTCCCGGCCGTCTTGGATACTTGGGCCGAGCCGCTCGGCCAACTCGGCAGGGCAGGCCTCACCGCCGAAGATCAACAGCCGCACCGCTTCCAGCGCCTCGGCGGGCCACAGCGAGGCCAGCGCAGGCACTGTCGACACCACGGTCACGTCGCGCGTGACCAACCACGGACCGAGGTCCATCCCGCTGCGAACCAGCGAGCGCGGCGCGGGAACCAGACAGGCGCCGTGGCGCCAGGCCAGCCACATTTCTTCGCAGGATGCGTCGAAAGCCACCGACAGCCCGGCCAATACCCGGTCACCCGGCCCAATCGGGTTGTCACACAAGAACATCTGCGCCTCAGCGTCGACGAAGGCAGCGGCACTACGGTGTGTGACGGCCACGCCTTTGGGCGTGCCGGTCGATCCGGACGTGAAGATGATCCACGCGTCGTCTAGGGCCAGCGGCGTGGTGGCCCGCCAGCCACGCGACGAGCCGGGCCCGCGGAGCAGCCCCGCTTCGGTGATGACCGCAACGACGCCGGCCTCACCGAACACCAATTCGGCGCGTTCGTCGGGATCGTCGGCATCGACCGGCACGTACGCCGCGCCGGCGGCCAGCGTGGAAAGGATCGCCACATACAGCGCATAGCTGCCCGACGGCATCCGGATCCCGATCCGGTCGCCGCGGCCGACGCCCCTCGCGGCCAGCCATTCCACACTGGCCTCGATATCGCCGATCAGCTCGCTGTAGGTGAGCTGGACGGTACCGTCGTCGAGCGCTGCCGCGTCCGGATAGCGCGCAGCGGTTTCGTAGATGATGTCGATGAGCGTGCGCGGGCCGGGCGCGGCAGGCGAGAGCAGGTACTGCGTCGGGATCTCGGGCATTGCCACCTTACGAAAATACTCAAGCGCGCCGTTTGTGACGGCGACCGCACACGGCGTGGTGACGTTTGGGCCGGCCTAGGCGGTGCGGCGCTGCTCCAGCCATTCGGCCAGTGAGCGTCCAGCGTCCAGAACGTGGCATTCGGCAATCGCGCGGGCCCGCTCGATGTCTTTGTCGGTGAGCGCGTCGAGCAACTGTTGGTGCTCGTCGAGCGAATCCTTCTCGTGCTCGGGAAACGCGGTGAGGAAGTTCCTCGGCACCACGCGAACCACCTGCTTGATCTGTGTCATGAGCCGTGGGGAGTGGGCGGCACGGTGGATCTTTTGGTGGAACTGCCAGTTCGCCTCACCGATGCTGTCATCGCCGGATCGCGCGACGACATCCGCTTCGAGTTTGCGCAGTATTTCGAGTTCTTCCGGCTCGATCCGCTCGGCTGCCCACGCCGCCGCTTGCCCGGTCAGCACACCGAGAATGGTGAAGCTGTCCAAGACGTCGTCGGGACTGATGCCGATCACGGTGATGCCGCTTCGCGGGGCAACTTCGACCAAGCCTTCGAAGGAGAGCTCCAGCAGTGCCTCACGCACCGGGGTGCGGCTGGTGGCGAACTCCTCGGTGATGGCGTCGATGTCGACCCGTGAACCTGCACGCAGGGCGCCGGTGAGAATGCGATCCCTCAGTTCGCGGGCCGCGCGCTCCCGCACGGTGCCGGAGATGTCCATTGCTGCCATTAGGGGATCCTACCAAATGTGATATTTGAAACCTGAAATATCAGATGTTACATTTTTAGGCATGACTGATCGACGGAAAGGCAAGATGGCCCTCGTTGCCTTCATGCAGGCGGGCAGCACCTCGGTGTATGCGGGCTCGTGGCGGCACCCCGCGACCGAACACGGCTATCTCGACGCGTCGTACTACGCGAAAATCGGACGCCAGCTCGAAGAAGGCTGCTTCGACCTGGTGTTCTTCGACGACCGGCTGGCGATGCCGGGGGTCTACGGCGGATCGGTGGCCGAGGCGGTGTACTACGGCGCCCGCCCGGTCAAGCTGGATCTGGGCGTGATCCTTGGGGTGCTGGCGCAGGCCACGTCGCGAATCGGGCTGGGCGCGACGTACTCGACCACGTACTACGCGCCGTTCCACGTCGCCAGAACGTTCGCGACGCTGGACCACCTCTCGGGCGGTCGGGCGGCCTGGAATGTGGTCACCTCGGTCAACGACAGTGAGGCGCAGAACTTCGGCGTCGACGCTCACCTGGGGCACGATGAGCGGTACGATCGCGCCGACGAGTTCATGGACGTGGTCGCCGGCCTCTGGGACACCTGGGAGGACGACGCGATCCTGCATGACCGGGTGTCCGGTCAGTACGGCGACCCTGCCAAAGTGCACGAGCTGCAACACGTCGGCAAGTACTTCTCAGCGCGTGGGCCGCTGACCGTGCCCCGCACCCCGCAGGGCCGACCGGTGATCATCCAGGCCGGCTCTTCGGGTCGCGGACGCGAGTTCGCCTCCCGTTGGGCCGAATTGATCTTCACCGGGGACCCTGGAATTGAAGTCGCGCGCAGCCACTACACCGACCAGAAGGAACGCATAGCCGACGCGGGACGTGATCCTGCCTCGGTTCGCATCTGTCCGATGGCCTACGCTGTGGTTGGCGAGTCCGAGGCGCACGCTAAGGAGCGCGAAGCTTTATTCCTCAACGATCTGGTTCATCCCATGGCGTCATTGACACTCTTGTCGGAGTTGATGAATTACGACTTCGCGCAACACGATCTCGACGATCCGGTCACCGATGAGCTCATCGCGTCGGTCTCCGGTATTCGGGGACTGGTACAAAACCTGCGCACCCACATCGGTGGGGACACCGTTACCTTGCGGGATCTGGCCGGCCATCGCGCCACTCTGTTGCAAGGTCCCCGCTTCGTCGGCACCGGCGAGCAGGTCGCCGATCAGATGGCGGACTGGTTCGAAAGCGGCGCTTGCGACGGCTTCGTACTGGCGGCAACGCATCTGCCGGGCGCGTTCGAAGAAGTCGTGCGCATGGTGGTGCCGGAACTACAACGCCGCGGACTGTTCCGCACCGCCTACGAGTCGTCGACGCTGCGGGGACACCTTGGGCTGCAACGTCCTTCGAACAGCCTGGTGACCGCCGGGGCGAGCTCATAGATGAATTCGGCAGCGACGCGGTCGATGCTCGACGGTGTGCGAGTGCTCGACCTCGCCTCTTTGGCGGCCGCTCCGCTGGTTGCGACCTACCTGGGTGAGTTCGGCGCCGACGTCATCAAGGTCGAAGAACCGCGACATGGCGATCCCATCCGCGGGTGGGGCAACCAGCGCGACGGCGTCGGGCTGATGTGGAAGTCGATATCGCGCAACAAGCGATCCATCACGCTCGACCTGCGCTGCGTTGACGGTCAGGCACTGGTGCGCCGCCTGGTGGAGCACGCCGACGTCGCTATCTTCAACACGCGGCCGCAGACATTGCGCAAGTGGGGTCTGGACTACGAGAGCCTGCGCGTGGTCAACGACCGGATTGTGATGCTGCACATCACCGGTTACGGGCTGACCGGGCCGAAGAGTGAGCGCCCGGGTTTCGGCACGCTCGGGGAGGCGATGAGCGGATTCGCCCACATCACCGGTCAGGCCGGCGGACCGCCCACCCTGCCGCCGTTCATGCTGGCCGACGGCGTCGCGTCGTTGAATGCGGCGTACGCGGTGATGATGGCGTTGTACCACCGCGACGTGCACGGTGGGCCGGGGCAGCTCATCGACATCAACCTCATTGACCCGCTGGCCCGGCTGCTGGAGCAGACGCTGTTGGGCTACGACCAATTGGGGCTGGTGCCCGAGCGGGCGGGCAACCGGTGGGACATCTCGGCGCCGCGCAATACCTACCACACCGCCGACGGAAGGTGGCTGGCCATGTCCGGCAGCTCACCGGCGTTGGCGCTGCGGGTGTTCCGGGCGATAGGCCGTGACGACCTTCTGCAGGACCCCGACTTCCTGGATCCGCAGCGACGGCTGGCCAGGGCCCGCGAAGTGGACGACGTGGTGGCGGATTGGGTTGCCGGGAAGACGCTTTCGGAGGCGATGGCAGTCTTCGAGGCGCACGAGGTTGCCGCTGCCCCTGTCTACGACATCCGCGACCTGGTCGGCGACGAGCAGCTCACGCATCGTGGGGTGTTCATCTCCGTCGACGACGAACAGCTTGGGCCGATGATGGTGCAGGCCCCGGTCCCGCGTTTCTCGTCGGCATCCGGGGCGGTCGACCGTCTGGGTCCCCGCCTTGGTGAACACAACGCCGAGGTCTACGGCGAACTACTCGGCTTGGCCCCAGACGAAATCGATGACCTGCGCGCCCGTGGCGTGTTGTGACAGAAAGAATTTGATGACTGATCTGCTCCGCCGTTCCGAACTCGCGGTGCCCGCCAGCAACGACAACATGTTTGAGAAGGGCGCCGGCTGCGGGGCGGACCTGGTATTCCTCGACCTCGAGGACGCGGTGCCCGCGGCCTTCAAGGAGGAATCACGCGCCAAGGCGATCACCGCACTCAACGACATCGACTGGGGGCGTACCGCGCGCGCCATCCGGATCAACGGCCTGGACACCCAATGGTGCCACGACGATCTGATCGAGGTGGTGACCAAGGCCGGCGAGAATCTTGACACCATCATCATCCCGAAGGCCCGCAAGGCCCGCGACGTCTGGTGGGTGGATGTGCTGCTCACCCAGCTGGAGTCGAAACTTGGCTTTGGTAACCACATTCGGCTCGAAGTGCTCATCGAAGAGGTTGAGGGTCTGGCTAATGCCGAGGAGATCGCGGTGGCCAGCCCCCGGCTGGACGCGTTGATCTTCGGAGTGGGGGATTTCTCGCTGTCCCAAGGTGCACGAGTGGACACGAACTTCGTCCCGCTCGGCGAATACCCCGGTGATTTCTGGCATTACGCCCGGAACAAGGTGATCGTGGCGGCGCGGATCGCGGGCATTGACGCGATCGACGCGCCCTATCCCGACTACAAGGACCTGTCAGGTTATGAGCGCGACGCACGGCGGGCATCCTTGCTCGGCTACACCGGAAAGTGGGCGATACACCCCGACCAGGTGCCCATCGCCAACACGGTCTATGCACCGACCGCCGACGAGATCGCCCGTGCCGAAAACAATGTCGCCGCCTACCGGGAAGCTGAGGCAAGGGGCCGCGGCGCGGTGGGGGTCAACGGCGTGCTGGTCGATGCCGCACACGTGAAGATGGCTGAACAGACGTTGGCGCGTGCCGCGCTGATCAACGGGAGTCGCTAGCCGGCCGCAGCGCCGCCGAAGGCGACTACCATCACTGCCGAGGCAGCCAAACAGCGGCAAGCCCCGCCAGCATGCAATGGAGCAAACATGGCGCAAAAGGTGAAGGTCTCGTCCGTTGGCGGAGACGTCGACGAGGGATATGGCAAGGTTGCCGACGCGTTCCGCCGCAACCTCGATAGCGGGCAGGAGGTCGGCGCCGCGTTCGCCGTCTATCGGGATGGCCGCAAGGTCGTTGATCTGTGGGGCGGCTACCGCAACGGGATCACCCAGGAGCCGTGGGAGCAAGACACCCTGGTCAACGTGTTCTCGTCCACGAAAGGCGTTGCCTCGCTTGCTGTCGCAGTGGCGGCCTCCCGCGGACTCATCTCGTATGACGCCAAAGTGGCCGACTACTGGCCGGAGTTCGCGCAGGGCTCAAAAGAGGCGATCACCGTACGGCAATTGCTCGCACATCAGGCCGGACTGTGCGCCATCAAGCCGGCGCTGACGTTGCAGGACGTGGCCGACCCGGCGGCGATGTCGGCGAAGCTCGCTGCACAAGCGCCCGCGTGGACCCCGGGGACAAGGCATGGCTACCACGCGATCACGCTGGGCTGGTACGAAGGCGAACTGATCCGTCGAACCGACCCGGCGCGGCGCTCACTTGGCCGGTTCTTCGCCGAGGAGCTAGCCGCGCCACTCGGCTTGGATTTCTATATCGGATTGCCGGCCTCGGT
>JBEKNM010000046.1:0-14293 GCA_049522835.1 Mycobacterium sp. | reverse complement strand
TTGGAGATCTGCGCCGCGGCGGCGATAGTGTCCATCGAAGTCTCGTGGTAGCCGTTGACCGAGAACATCTGCACAGCGGCGTCAAGCATTTGCTGCTCGCGGACAGCCCGCGGTAGCCGCTTAGTACCACCTGCCATCGCTGCGCCCTCCTAGCCCGTCTATCTGACTCTAGAGTAATGATGCTGCCGCAAACGTCAGTGCCCACACGCTAGATTGCGGCCTTTCATCGTCGCTACCCGTACCAGCGATTCGTTTACCGCCGACATCGGTAGTTCGCCCGCGTCCACCGCCTTCTGCAGCCGGTCCAGGACCGCCGGCACCTCGTCAGTGGTCAGCCACAGCGCGATGTCGGTACCGGCCTGCAAGGTACGCAACGCCGCTTCGGACACGCCGTATCGGTCCGAGATCGCGCCCATGCCGGACAGGTCGTCGCTGAATACCGGGCCGTTGAAGGGTGGGGCTCCGTAGCCGGTGCCCTCGCGTAGCAACTGAACCGCAGGCCGGCTCAGACTGGCTGGGTCATTGCCGGTCAAGCCGGGAACCTGCAGATGACCCACCATCACTGCGACCGGCGTGGCGTTCACCAGCGCCCGGTACGGCACCAGGTCACTATTCTGCAGGTCGCTGAGCGGTGGGGTGATAACGCCACCGGTGTGCGAATCACCAGAGCCATGTCCGTGACCGGGGAAATGCTTGAGCACCGGCAGCAGTCCGGCGTCGCGCAGACCCTGTGCGTACGCCCCGGCGTAGGCGGTGACTTGATCGGGATCCGAGCCGAACGAGCGGTCCCCGATCACGCTGTCGTCCGGAGCGTCGGTGACGTCGACCACCGGGGCGAAGTCGATGGTGATACCGAGCTTGCGCATCGCCTCGCCACGCTGCTGTGCCAAGTCGTGCACCTGCGCAACGGTTTGGGTCTGCGCCAGCAGCCGGGCCGACGGAGCCGGCCCGATCAGCGACTTCAACCGGGAGACCCGACCGCCTTCTTCGTCGACGCTAACCGCCAGCGGTAGCGGGCCCGCTTTGCCCGCGATGTCGGTCAGCGGGCCGTTGAAAATCGACAGGTCCGTCCAGCTGCCGATGAATATGCCGCCGACGTGGTAACCGTTGACAACCGCCCGGGCGTCGTCGGCGTTCTTCACTCCCACCATCAGCAGCTGGGCCAGCTTGTCGCGGAGGTCGGGCACTGCATCCGGCACGGCTGTCGGGTCAGCGCACACCGGTGGCGCGGGCGCAGCCGCGGGCCTATCGGCCTTGGCCGAGGAGGATGCGGGGGACCGAGCGTCGTGGCCACACGCTGCCACCAGTGCCGATGCGGCGGCGAGCACAGCCAGGGTGCGCGGAAAATCCATCGGGCCATGTTGTCACGCCCGGCGGTCGGGCGCGTCGACGGGCGCTTGCGGGGGCAACCCTGTTACGTTGGCCATCAACCCCTTCTGACTGGCAGGGGAGGTAGCCAGCGATGCCCGGGTTCACGCTGGCCGCTGCGGCCAGCATCATGGCGGGTCTGTCCATCGGCGCCGCTGCCACGATTGGCGTGACGCTGGCGGTACAAGATCACAGCGTGGCGCCGGCACCTGACGTGCCACGTCCATCCGCGCCATTTCTGGTGGACTACGGAGACCGCTGTTACCACGGGCATTGCCTGCCGTGCAACAGCACGCAGAGTTGCCTGAACAAGCTGCCACCGGGACTGCGTCCCTAGCCGACTCGCGGTCCCGGGTCGTGGCCGCTGTTCTGCTAGGTTGGCGCTACGTCGTCGCTATGTTGAAGCCACGACCGAAAACCCCCGAGGAGCAATCGATGAACCGGATCGTTGCGCCCGCCGCCGCGAGCGTGGTGGTTGGATTGTTGCTGGGCGCAGCCGCGATCTTCGGCGTCACTCTGATGGTGCAGCAGGACACAAAGCCGCCACTCCCCGGGGGCGATCCGCAGTCCTCAGTGCTAAACCGGGTCGAGTACGGCAACCGTAGCTAGCCCGGCAGCAGCGGCGGCGCAGGCGGTGCCTGCGGAAATGGGCTCGCCGGCTGCCCCGCTGTCACGCCGGTGGTTGCTGTTGGTCGGGGCGATCGCGCTGGCGTTGACGTTCGCACAGTCGCCGGGGCAGATATCTCCCGATACGAAACTCGACCTCACCGCCAACCCGCTGCGCTTCCTGGCTCGCGCGACCAACCTGTGGAACAGCGATCTGCCGTTCGGGCAGGCGCAGAATCAGGCCTACGGCTACCTGTTTCCGCACGGCGCCTTCTTTTTGGTCGGCCACGCACTGGGGCTGCCCGGGTGGATAACCCAGCGGCTGTGGTGGGCGCTGCTACTCGCGGTCGGTTTCTGGGGCCTGTTACGAGTCGCCGAGACGCTGGGAATCGGCAGCCCGACGTCACGCGTGATCGGCGCGGTGGCCTTCGCGCTCTCGCCGCGGGTGCTGACCACAATCGGATCGATCTCGTCGGAAACCCTGCCGATGATGCTGGCGCCATGGGTGCTGCTGCCAACGATCCTGGCGTTGCGCGGCAGCGCGGGGTCAACTTCGGGCAGGTCGGTACGCGCTCTCGCCGCGCAGGCCGGGCTCGCGGTCGCGCTGATGGGCGCGGTCAACGCGATCGCGACGCTGGCCGGTTGCCTGCCGGCGGTGATCTGGTGGGCCTGTCACCGGCCGAACCGGTTGTGGTGGCGCTACACCGCATGGTGGCTGTTGGCTCTCGGCCTGGCAATGCTGTGGTGGGTGGTGGCGCTGGTTCTGTTGCGGACCATCAGTCCACCGTTCCTGGACTTCATCGAGTCCTCCGGCGTGACAACGCAATGGTCGTCGCTAGTCGAGATGCTGCGCGGGACCGACAGCTGGACCCCGTTCGTGGCACCGACCGCGACCGCCGGCGCACCGCTGGTGACTGGATCGGCCGCCATCCTGGGCACCTGCCTGGTCGCGGCGGCTGGTTTGGCCGGGCTGGCCAGCCCTGCGACGCCGGCACGCGGTCGGCTGGTGGCGATGCTGCTGATCGGGGTGGTCCTGATGGCCGCCGGCTACAGCGGTGGCCTGGGCTCGCCGATGGCTCACCAGGTGCAAGCGTTCCTGGATGCCGCCGGTGCACCAGTGCGCAACGTGCACAAGCTGGGGTCGGTGATCCGGATCCCGGTGGTGCTGGGCATCGCAGCGCTGCTGGGCCGGATACCACTGCCCGGCAGCGCCCCGGCGCCGGTATGGCTGCGCGCGTTCGCCCATCCCGAGCGTGACAAACGAGTCGCGGCCGGTGTTGTCGTCCTGATCGCACTCATGGTCAGCACCTCGCTGGCCTGGACCGGCCGGCTAGCTCCGCCGGGCACGTTCAGCGCGATACCCCGGTACTGGCAGGAAGCCGCCGACTGGCTCAGCGAACACAATCCCGATAAGACCGGGCTGCCCCCGCTTGGGCGCGTGCTGGTGGTTCCGGGTGCACCGTTCGCCACCCAGGCGTGGGGCACCAGCCACGACGAGCCGCTACAAGTGCTCGGCACCAGCGCGTGGGGAGTGCGCGACTCCATCCCGCTGACCCCGCCGCAGACCATCCGGGCGCTGGATTCGGTACAACGTCTGTTCGCCGCCGGACGCCCCTCCGTTGGACTGGCCGATACCCTTGCCCGCCAAGGCATTTCCTATGTGGTGTTGCGCAACGATCTGGATCCCGAGACCTCGCGCTCGGCGCGCCCAATCCTGGTGCACCGCGCCATTGCTGGGTCGCGGGGCCTAGAGCAGGTGGCGCAGTTCGGTGCACCAGTGGGCCCGGGAACTGTTACCGGCTTCGTCGCAGACGGCGGACTGCGCCCGCGGTACCCGGCTTTAGAGATATACCGAGTGACTAATCGGGTCGCTAGTGGTGATGGGGGCCGCGAAATTCAGGCTCCCGGCGCGCCCTACTTCGCCGACACCGACCAACTGCCCCGCATCGACGGCGGGCCCGAAGCGCTGCTACGTCTCGACGAGCGGCGCCGGCTGCTGGGCCAGCCGGCGCTGGGTCCGGTGCTGATGACCGCCGACGCCCGCAGTGCAGGTCTGCCGGCGCCGACCGTGACAGTAACCGACACTCCGGTGGCACGCGAGACCGACTACGGCCGGGTAGACGAGCATTCGTCGGCGATCCGCGCCGTCGGCGACGCCCGGCACACCTATAACCGCGTGCCTGATTACCCAGTGCCGGGCGCCGACATGGTGTTCGGCAGCTGGACCGGCGGCCGGATCACGGTGTCGAGCTCGTCGTCGGATTCCACCGCGATGCCCGACGTCGCCCCGGCTACCTCACCCGCGGCGGCGATCGACGGCGACCCGGCAACCGCCTGGGTATCCAACGCACTGCAGGCGGCTGTCGGGCAATGGCTGCAAGTGGATTTCGACCACCCGGTGACCAACGCCGCCATCACCATCACACCCAGCGCGACCGCCGTCGGCGCCCAGGTCCGTCGGATCGCGATCGATACGGCCACCGGCAGCACCACGCTGAGATTCGACGAGGCCGGCAAGCAGCTGACCGCGGCACTGCCCTATGGCGAAACCCAGTGGGTGCGGATCACCGCCGCCGGCACCGACGACGGGTCAGCCGGTGTGCAGTTCGGCATCACCGATGTGTCGATCACCCAGTACGACGCCTCCGGATTCGCCCACCCGGTCAACCTGCGGCACACCGCGCTGGTCCCCGGGCCGCCGCCGGGTTCGGCGATCGCCGGCTGGGATCTGGGATCGGAACTGCTCGGCAGACCCGGCTGCGCCCAGGCGCTCGACAACATACGCTGCGCGGCCTCGATGGCGCTGGCACCCGAAGAACCGGTCAACTTCAGTCGCACGCTGACGGTTCCGAAGCCGGTCACGGTGACCCCGATGGTGTGGGTGCGGCCGCGGCAGGGTCCCAAGCTCGCCGATCTGATCGCCGAGCCGAATACCACCCGGGCCACCGGCGATTCCGATCTGATAGACATCCTCGGCTCGGCATACGCGGCCACCGACGGCGACCCGGCCACAGCATGGACAGCACCGCAGCGGGTGGTGCAACACAAAACCCCGCCCACGCTGACCCTGACCCTGCCGCGGCCCACTGAGGTCGCAGGCCTACGCCTGGTCCCTAGCCGATCGACGTTGCCCGCCCACCCGACGGTGGTGGCCGTCAACCTGGGCGACGGCCCACAGGTCCGAGAACTGAGGCGCAGCGGCCCCTCTGACGGCGACGTGGCGGGCGAGCCGCAGACCCTGTCTTGGAAACTAGCTCTGAAACCTCGCGTCACCGATACCGTCACCGTCAGCCTGCTCGATTGGGAAGACGTCATCGACCGCAACGCGCTGGGCTTTGACCAGCTCAAGCCGCCGGGCCTGGCCGAAGTCGCGGCGCTCGGCGCCGACGGCAACCCGATCGCTCCCGCCGACGCCGCGCGCAACCGCATCCGTGAGATCAGCGTCGACTGCGACCACGGACCGGTCATCGCGGTCGCGGGCCGGTTCGTGCACACCTCGATCCGAACCACGGCGGGCGCGCTGCTGGACGGCCAGCCGCTTGCGGCGCTGGCCTGCGATCGCAGCCCGATCGCATTGCCGGCAGGGCAAGAGGAGTTGTTGATCAGTCCCGGCGCTCAGTTCGTCGTCGACGGAGCGCAGCTGCTCACTCCGGATGTCCCCGAGCTACCCGACGCGACTGGCCCTTCGCCAACTCCCGCATCTACAGGTGCGTGGGGCCCGAGCCGCCGCGAGGTGCAGGCGACCGCCTCGGCGACCTCCCGGGTGCTGGTCATCCCCGAAAGCATCAACCCAGGCTGGGTGGCACGCACCAGCACCGGCGCCCGATTGACGCCGGTAGCCGTCAATGGGTGGCAACAGGGTTTTGTGGTGCCCGCAGGGAACCCCGGCACCATCACGCTGACTTTCGCGTCCAATTCGCTGTACCGGGCGGGCTTGGCGGTTGGGCTGTCATTGCTGCCGCTATTGGTTTTGCTCGCTTTCTGGCCCGCACTGTGGCGCATCCGGCCCCGGCGCCACGGTGACAAACCCGCAAAACCGTGGCCTCCCGGGGCCTGGGCTGCGGTCGCGGTGCTGGCAGTCGGAGCCGTGATCGCGGGCGCGGCCGGGGTCGTCGTGGTCGGCGCCGCCTTCGGACTGCGGTACGCGCTGCGCGACCGAGCGCGGTGGCGCGATTCGGTCACCGTCGGGCTAAGCGCCGGCGGGATGATTCTGGCCGGAGCGACGCTGTCCCGGCATCCCTGGCGTTCGGTCGACGGCTACGCCGGTCATTCCGTGAATGTGCAACTGCTGGCATTGATTTCGCTGGCCGTATTGGCGTCGTCAGTAGTTAGCGTGCCCGCTGCGGTGCGCTGGCCACGCAAACGAGCGACTTAAAGTTGGCTGCCGGTTGACCGGCTGATTGACTGGATATGCGGGTGGGCGTAACACCCACCGTCCAAGGAGTCAGCGCCATGAGATGGTTTTCGGCACCCGAATACTGGCTGGGCAGGCTGGTGCTCGAGCGCGGTGCGGCAGCCGTCTACTTGATCGCGTTCGTCGGGGCCGCGAGTCAGTTCCGGGCGCTCATCGGGGAGCACGGGATACTGCCGGTGCCACGATTTTTGGCGGGGCATTCGTTCTGGACCACGCCGAGCGTCTTTCATCTGCGCTATTCCGATCGTTTTTTCGCGGGCGTTTCGTGGTTCGGTGCGGCGCTGTCGGCAGCCATTGTCGCCGGTGCGGCCGACCTGGTGCCGTTGTGGGCCGCGATGCTGATGTGGCTGACGCTGTGGCTGCTTTACCTTTCGATCGTCAACGTCGGGCAGGCGTGGTACGCGTTCGGCTGGGAGTCGCTGCTGCTGGAGACCGGGTTCCTGATGATCTTCCTCGGCAATGACCACACGGCGCCCCCAGTGCTGACGTTATGGATGGCGCGATTGCTGCTGTTCCGGGTCGAGTTCGGCGCCGGGCTGATCAAGATGCGCGGTGACTCGTGCTGGCGTGATCTGACCTGCCTTTACTACCACCATGAGACACAGCCGATGCCGGGTCCGTTGAGCTGGTTCTTCCATCACCTGCCCAAGCCACTGCACCGAATCGAGGTGGCGGCCAACCATTTCGCCCAACTCGTCGTGCCGTTCGGACTGTTCGCGCCGCAGCCGGGAGCGAGCGTTTCGGCGGCGATCATCGTCATCACCCAGCTGTGGCTGGTGGCATCGGGCAACTTCGCCTGGCTCAATTGGCTGACGATCATCCTGGCGTTCAGCGCAATCGACCAGTCATGGGCAGCGAGGCTGCTGCCGGTACCCGCAGCTCCTGCCCTATCGCCACCCCCGTCGTGGTTCGCCGGCCTGGTAGTCACTTTCACGGTTGCGGTTCTGCTCATGAGTTACTGGCCGGTACGCAACATGCTGTCCTCGCATCAGCGAATGAACGTGTCGTTCAATCCTTTTCACTTGGTGAACACTTACGGAGCGTTCGGTAATATCGGCCGCGTTCGCCGGGAGGTGGTGATCGAAGGCACCGCAGAGCCGAACATCACCACGCAGACGGTCTGGAAACAATACGAATTCAAAGGCAAGCCCGGCGCGGTGCGCCGGATACCGCGCCAGTGGGCCCCGTATCATCTGCGGCTGGACTGGCTGATGTGGTTCGCCGCCATCTCGCCGGCCTATGCACAGCAGTGGCTGACGCCGTTCCTGCAGCGGCTGCTGGGCAACGATCGGGCCGCGCTGCGCCTGCTGCGGCACAACCCATTCCCGGAGTCGCCGCCCCGGTTCGTGCGCGCGCAGCTCTACGAGTACCGCTTTACCACCGCGGCCGAACTGCGGCGCGATGGTGCCTGGTGGCACCGCACACTGGTGGGCAAATATGCCTCGCCCATGACGCTGCACAAGTGAGCGTCCGCCCATATCGTGTCACTACGGCACGCCATCGTCGGAGTCCGAATCGGAGTCGGAGTCGGAGTCAGAGTCAGCAAGCAGCCTCTCGGGATGATGGAACGTGTTGGTGCGCGGTTGGCCTCGGTCTAAGTGTGGGGGTGGTATCCACTCGGTGTCACCGTTGGCGCGTTTTCGGGTGGTCCAGCCGCCGGGTTTCAGCAGCCGGTGTTGCGGCCCGCAGCCGAAGGTCAGGTCGTTGACGTCGGTGGTGTGGCACTTGGCATAGTCGGTGATGTGATGGACCTCGCAGTAGTAGCCGGCCACATCACAGCCGGGTGCTGAACAGCCGCGGTCTTTGGCGTACAAGACGATTCGCTGCCCGGGTGAGGCGAGTCGTTTAGTGTGATACAGGGCCAGGGCCTTGCCTTTGTCGAAGATGGCCAGGTACTGATGGGCATGCCGGGCCAGGCGGATCACATCGCTCATGGGCAGGATGCTGCCGCCACCAGTGAGTCCTTTACCGGCGGCGGCTTGCAGCTCGGCCAGGGTGGTGGTGACGATGATGGATGCCGGTAGCCCGTTGTGCTGACCCAGTTTTCCCGACGCCAGCAAGGCGCGCAGCGCTGCGGTGAGCGCGTCGTGGTTGCGTTGAGCGGGACCGCGGCTGTCACGGTCGATCCCCTGTTGGGTGGCAGCACCGTCGACGACCGCGGTTTGGTCGAGCGGATTGCACATCCCGGGGGCGGCCAGTTTGGCCAGCACCGCCTCGAGGCTGGCGCGGGCTTCAGGGGTCAGCCAGCCGCGCAGCGCTGACATGCCGTCGGCTTCCTGCTTGCCCAGGGTCAGCCCGCGTCGGCGGGCGCGGTCGTCGTCGCTGTAGGTGCCGTCGGGGTTAAGGCAATCAGCGATCCGCTCGGCCATGCCGGCGAGTTGTTCGGGCCGAAACTGCGAGCCTTTTCTGGCCAAATCCGCCTCGGCGCACCCGCGGGTCGCCTCGTCGACCCAGCCCGGCAGCTGGTGGCAGAACCGGCGGATCACCGCCACTTGCCCGCCTCCCAGCCGCCCGGCCCGCTGCGCGGCGGCGGTGGCCGCCATCACCGGCGCCAAAGGTTCACCGGTAAGCGCGCGCCGCGCGCCCAGATCGGCAGCCTCACGGATGCGCCGGGAGGCCTCGGCGCGGCTGATCAGCGTCCACTCGGCCACCGCATGCGAGAGTTTGCCGCCCAGCTCCTCCGGGGTGGCCTGGCGGGCAAGCTGATTGATCAGCGGATGCTCCACGGCAGGTAACCGCCGGCGCACCCGCTCGCAGCGCTCCAACAAGCCAAACCGCTCGGGGGTGGTCAGCGGCTCGCAATCCAGCGCGGCCACACCATCGAGCGCGGCGTCCAACGCATCAAAAGCCGCCGTCACCGCCTCCCGATCCACCACAGCGCCAGAACTCATACCCTGAAACTAGCCGCACCCACCGACAGAAAACGCCGTCCTGAGGCTACTGAAACTGCTGTGACACAAGTGATTCCAGATAGCCAAAACAGGAACTGCGGCGCGATCGCGCGTGGTGGCATCGCACGCCGATTGGTCGCTACGCCGCGCCACGACGCTGCAGAAGGTAACGAATCCGCATGGCGGCTAAAGTGATTCACTTAGCCGCCATGCGGATCGCTGGTGTGCCGTCCTACTTCTGGTAGGACAGGGCTCCGGTGCCGGCGAGCTTTCCGCCTTCCACGATCAGGTACTCCGGCCGGATGGGCTTGCCCGCGAAGAAGGCTTCGAGAATTTCGCGGGTGCCGGCGGCATACCGGGCCTGAGCGGACAGGGTCGTGCCCGAAACATGCGGAGTCATAGCGTTATTGGGCATGGTCCGCCAGGGGTGATCGGCCGGCGGCGGTTGCGGGTACCAGACATCGCCGGCGTAACCCGCGAGCTGGCCACTTCTGAGCGCGGCCGCGATCGCCTCGGGGACGGTTTCTTCGCCGCGTGCGGTGTTGACGATGTAGGAGCCGCGCCGCATTGAGCCCAGCAGCCTCTCGTTGAACATCCGGCGCGTGTCCTCGTAGAGAGGCGAGTGGATGGACACCACATCGACCGAGCGCACCAACGACTCCACGTCGGGATGAAACGTGACGTTCAGTTCTTTCTCGACCTCTGGCGAAAGCCGGCGCGTGTCGGTGTAATGCAGGTTGACGTCGAACGGCGCCAGCCGGCGCAGCACCGCCCGCCCGATCCGGCCTGCGGCGATCAACCCGACGTCCATGCCCTCCAAGTCGTAGGCACGCTCCACGCAATCGGCGATGTTCCACCCGCCCTCGCTGGCCCACCGATGCGACGGGACGAAGTTGCGCACCAGTGCCAGGATCTGCATCACCGTGTGCTCGGCGACGCTGATGCTATTGCTGTAAGTCGCCTCGGCGACCGTGATGTCGCGTTCCTTGGCCGCATCGAGATCCACGTGGTCGGAGCCGATGCCCGCAGTCAGCGCGAGCTTGAGTTTGGGCGCCTTGGCGATCCGCTCCTTGGTCAGGTACGCCGGCCAAAACGGTTGGGAGATCACGATGTCGGCGTCGGGCAGTTCGCGTTCGAACTCCGAGTCCGGGCCCTCCTTGTCCGACGTCACCACCAACTCGTGCCCGCCGTCCTCGAAGAACTTGCGCAGCCCCAGCGCACCGGAGACACTGCCGAGCAGCTCTCCGGGAGTGAAGTCGATTTTCGACGGGGTCGGCACGGTGCTGCCATCGGGGTAGCCGTGGATCGTCGGGATGCTGTCGCGGGCGTACTTCGGTGGGTACCCGTCGACAGGGTCGGGGTAGAGCACCATCACACACTTGGCCATTGGTTCCTCCTTCTAGGCGTCGGTTCCTCGGTCAGGCGGCATGCACCCAAAAAACGAGAACCGATTCCAGTCTGGAACGCCCACGTCAGGGCTGTCCAAGACGTGATTCCGACCGGCTGATAGGTCTCGCCGATCAGCCGTGGATGGCCCACCGAGCACGTCACCGATGGCCGGATCGCGCGCAATCTGAACCAGTGCGCGGGTCACCACAGAGCCCGGCTCCGCGGCATTGGTGACCAGCGCCATCACAGCGGTGACCGACGGATCGTGCAGGCGCAGCACCGAGGCGCCGTTCGGTAGGCCAAGGGTGCGGATCCAGGTTTGTGGAACGATGCTGGCCCATCGGCCGGTGCCGACGTGCGCGAGCAGCGTCGCCACAGAATCGGCCTCGAGCTGGGGCGTCACCGCCAGATCCAGGGTGTTCAGCGCATCGTCGATGAGCCGGCGACCGCGCATCCCCCCAGTCAGCAGGCACAGCGGTAATTCCAAGGCGTCCGACCAGCTGATGGTGTCCGATTTGCCGGTGAGCAGCTCGCTGCCCGCGATGAGGACTTGGTGCTCCTGGTACAGCGGGGTGACCAGCAGGTCGGCGGTGTCCTGCCGGTCCGGATAGAGGATCCCGGCGTCCAATTCGAACCGGCGGATTCGTTCGACGATCCTGGCCGATCGCAGGTTCGTCAGCAGCTGCACACGCACTAACGGGTGGGCGGCGCAGAACGGATCCGTAAGCAGCGCAACGGTAGTCGCGGCGGCCGGGACCACGCCCAGCCGGAGCTCTCCGACAAGGCCGGTCTGCAGCGCCGTGACCTCTTGTTTGAGAGCATCGCAGTCGGCCAGCACGCGGCGCGCCCAGTGCACGAGCCGCTCGCCTTCGGGAGTGAGACCTTCGAACTTCTGGTCACGCCGGACCAGCGGCACCTTCAGTTCCTGTTCCAGCTTGCGGATGGCTTCCGACAATGCCGGTTGGGACACGTAACAGGCGCTCGCGGCCCGCGCGAAGTGCCGCTCTTGAGCGAGCGCTACGAAGTACTCCAGCTGACGTAACAGCATGGGATGTTAAAGCGTCTCGTCCAACTCGCCGAGCCGGTCGGTCAACCGCAGATTCTCCGAATAATCCACCGGGCAGCAGATCAGCGAAACGCCGTCGTCGGCGAGAGCCGCCTTCAGCGTCGGTAACAGCTCCTCGGCGCTGTTGATCCGGTACCCCTTGGCGCCGAAGCTTTCTGCGTAAGTCACGATGTCGGGGTTGCCGAACTTCACGTAGTAATGCTCCCCGAGCTCAAGATCCATCTTCCATTCGATGAGGCCGTAACCGCCGTCCTCCCAAATCAACACCACCAGCGGTATGCGCTCCCGAACGGCCGTCTCGATCTCCTGAGAGTTCATCAAGAAAGCGCCGTCGCCCACGACAGCCAGCACCTTCGACTCAGGGCGCGCCAGCTTGACTCCCAACGCTCCGGGTAGCGCAAAACTCATGGTGGACAATCCGTTTGAGACCAAGCAGGTGTTCCGCTCGTAAGTCGGGTAGAGCCGCGCCATCCACATCTTGGTAGCGCCAGTGTCGACCAGGACGACATCGTTGCGGCCCAGTGCGGCGCGGGTGTCGGCGACGAGTCGCTGGGGCGACAGCGGGTATCGCGAATCCTGTTGTCCCCGAGCGAATTCATCTGCGAGCAGGCCAGACCCGGGGATGTCGGCGCCACGATCGAAGCGGCGGCCGGCGAGCGCGTCCGTGAGCGCACTCAAAGAGGCACTGATGTCGCCGATGATCCCGACGTCGACCGAATAGTGCATGTCGACCTCGGCGGGAAAACGATGGATATGGATGATCTTCTTGTCGGCTTGCGGGTTGATCCGGACGGGGTCGAATTCCTGCAGCTCATAGCCGACCGCGATGACGACGTCGGCATTGTCGAAGCCGAAGTTGACGTAGTCATGCCGCATGAATCCGAGGGTCCCGATGCTGTTGGGGTGATCGTCGGGCATTACGCCCTTGCCGTGGAAGGTGTTGGCCACCTGGATACCGAGTTCATCAGAGAACCGCACCAGGGCCTTGGTGGCGTCGCCGCGGGCGGCGCCATGCCCGGCCAGCACTACCGGCCGCTGCGCGTTGCGCACGATCTCGACCGCGCGGGCGACCTGACCGGCCGCCGGCGCCTCGGCCCGCACCACATTGCGCGGCAATGGTGTCAGGTCGTAGTCGGCTTCATCGGCATCGATGTGCTCGGGCACAGCCAAGTAAACCGCGGCCGGGCGTTCGGTCTCGGCGAGCTTGAACGCCTTGCGGAACATCTCCGGTATGGCGTGCGCGGTAGGGACTCCGGCCGCCCAACGGGTGATCGGGGCGAACATCGAGACCAGGTCGACGTACTGATGCGACTCTTTGTACTCGCGATCCTGACCGACCTGTGCGGAGATCGCGACCATCGGCGTGCTGTTGGTGGTGGCGTCGGCGACTCCGAGCTGCATGTTGATCGCGCCCGGGCCCAAGGTGGCCGATACCACCGCCGCGCGGCCGGTGACGCGGCCATACATCTCGGCCATGAACGACGCCGCCTGCTCGTGCCGGGTGAGTACGTAGCGGATGTTCGAGGAGGCCAACGCCTGGACGAAGTGGATGTTCTCCTCTCCGGGCAGCCCGAAGACGACGGAAACGCCCTCGTTTTCCAGGCACTCCACCATTAGCCGAGCCGTTGTACTCATACCGGCACCTCCCTGTTGGCCACGATAGTGGCAGGCTGGACACCGGATGCTTTAGAACCCACTCATCACGTAAGGATGTCAGCGTGTCCATCGCCACGATCAACCCGGCCACCGGCGAGACAGTCAAGACCTTTACCGCCGCAACAGACGACGAAGTCGACGCCGCAATCGCGCGAGCCCACGATCGGTTCCTCGACTACCGCCATTCCACCACCTTCGCCCAGCGTGCCGAGTGGGCGAACGCAACCGCCGACCTGCTGGAGGCAGAAGCGGACGCGACCGCAGCCATGATGACGTGCGAGATGGGAAAGACCCTGGCGTCGGCGAAGGCCGAAGCTGTCAAGTGCGCCAAGGGTTTTCGTTACTACGCGGAGAACGCAGAGAAGCTGCTGGCCGATGAGCCGGCGGATGCGTCGAAGGTCGGCGCCAAGAAGGCCTACACCCGGTATCAGCCGCTCGGGGTGGTCCTGGCCGTGATGCCATGGAACTTTCCGCTCTGGCAGGCCGTCCGGTTCGCCGCGCCGGCGCTCATGGCAGGCAACGTCGGCCTGCTCAAACACGCTTCCAACGTGCCGCAGTCGGCGCTGTATCTCTCCGACGTCATAACCCGCGGCGGCTTCCCGGAGGGCTGTTTCCAGACACTGCTGGTCTCCTCCAGCGTCGTCGAGCGCATCTTGCGCGATCCTCGGGTCGCGGCCTGCACCCTCACCGGCAGCGAACCGGCCGGTCAATCGGTCGCGGCCATCTGCGGCGACGAGATCAAACCCACCGTGCTGGAGCTCGGCGGCAGCGACCCGTTCATTGTGATGCCATCCGTGAACCTCGACGAGGCCGTCAAGACGGCGGTCACCGCCCGGGTGCAGAACAACGGCCAGTCCTGCATCGCCGCTAAGCGATTCATCGTGCACACCGACATCTACGACG
>JBEKNM010000045.1:0-14891 GCA_049522835.1 Mycobacterium sp. | reverse complement strand
TGCGCCTGCACTTCACTGCGCCGGCCGAAGCGCCAACCACCCGCGGGTTCGCCTCGATCCTGGCCGCCGGCCTAGACGAGCAACCCGCCGCCGACATCCTGGCGGTGCCCGAGGATTTCTACGCCGATCTGGGTCTGGCCGCTCTGATCAGCCCGCTGCGGTTGCGTGGGATGTCGGCGATGCTCGCCCGCATCAAACGGCGGTTGCGCGAGGCATCCGAAAAACCCTGAATCCGGCACCGCTTGGTCGCGCTCGCGGCGCGGCGCTTAGACTTCCACCGAGTTGTAAGAAACTCTCTTAGACAAGAATTGTCTGCATATGTGCGAACAGGAGGCGCAGTGGCCAGTCACGCCAGCTCGAGGATCGCCAAGGTTCTCGTCGCCAATCGGGGCGAGATCGCGGTCCGGGTGATCCGGGCGGCCCGGGATGCGGGCCTGCGCAGCGTGGCGGTGTACGCCGAGCCCGACGCCGACGCTCCGCACGTGGCGCTGGCCGACGAGGCGTTCGCGCTGGGCGGTCAGACCTCCGCGGAGTCCTACCTGGACTTCGCCAAGATCCTCGACGCGGCGGCGAAATCCGGCGCGAACGCCATCCATCCCGGCTACGGCTTCTTGTCGGAGAACGGCGACTTCGCCCAAGCGGTCATCGACGCCGGCCTGATCTGGATCGGCCCCAGCCCGCAGTCCATTCGCGACCTCGGTGACAAGGTCACCGCCCGCCACATCGCCGCCCGCGCGCAGGCTCCGCTGGTGCCCGGCACTCCCGATCCGGTCAAGGACGCCGACGAGGTGGTGGCCTTCGCCAGGGAGTACGGTGTGCCGATCGCGATCAAGGCCGCCTTCGGCGGCGGCGGCCGCGGCATGAAGGTCGCCCGCAACATAGACGAGATCCCCGAACTGTTCGAGTCCGCCACCCGTGAGGCCGTTGCGGCATTCGGACGTGGCGAATGTTTCGTGGAGCGCTACCTGGACAAACCCCGCCACGTCGAAGCACAGGTGATCGCCGACCAGCATGGGAATGTGGTCGTCGCCGGCACCCGGGACTGCTCCCTGCAGCGCCGCTTCCAGAAGCTGGTCGAGGAGGCGCCGGCGCCGTTCCTGACCGACGCGCAGCGCAAGGAGATCCACGAGTCTGCCAAGCGGATCTGCAAAGAGGCGCACTACTACGGCGCCGGAACCGTCGAGTATCTGGTCGGCCAGGACGGACTGATCTCCTTCCTTGAAGTCAACACGCGTCTGCAGGTGGAACATCCGGTCACCGAGGAAACCGCGGGCATCGACCTGGTTTTGCAGCAGTTCAAGATCGCCAACGGCGAGAAGCTGGACCTGACCGAGGACCCCACGCCCCGCGGGCATGCCATCGAATTCCGGATCAACGGCGAGGACGCCGGACGTGGCTTCCTGCCCGCCCCCGGGCCGGTGATCAAGTTCAACCCGCCCAGCGGCCCGGGTGTGCGGTTGGACTCCGGTGTCGTGACTGGGTCGGTGATCGGCGGTCAATTCGACTCGATGCTGGCCAAGCTGATCGTGTATGGCGCCGATCGCCAGGAGGCGCTGGCGCGCGCCCGCCGCGCGCTGGACGAATTCGAGGTCGAAGGCCTTGCCACCGTCATCCCATTCCACCGCGCTGTGGTGTCCGACCCGGCCTTCATCGGCGACGACAAGGGCTTCTCGGTGCACACCCGCTGGATCGAGACCGAATGGGATAACACGGTCGAGCCTTTTACCGGCGGCGAACCCCTCGACGAAGAGGAAGCCCGCCCACGGCAGAAGGTGGTCGTCGAGGTCGGCGGCCGCCGGCTCGAGGTCTCGTTGCCGGGCGACCTGGCGCTGTCCAACGGCGCAGGAGATGCCGGTGTCGGCGGTGTTATCAGAAAGAAGCCGAAGCCCCGCAAGCGGGGTGCGCATGCCGGAGCAGCGACTTCCGGTGACGCGGTAACCGCGCCGATGCAGGGCACCGTGGTCAAGGTCGCGGTCGAGGAAGGACAGCAGGTCGCAGTCGGCGACCTGGTAGTGGTCCTGGAGGCGATGAAGATGGAGAACCCGGTCACCGCGCACAAGGACGGCACCATTACCGGACTTGCCGTCGAGGCCGGGGCCGCCATTACGCAGGGCACGGTGCTGGCCGAGATCAAGTAAGCCGCGGCGATCAGACCCGCGGGTTTTGACCAGCCTTCCTGAGAATCGGGTTAGAGACCCGTTGGTGACCGTTGTTGGCCTCGCCTACCGCGGGTAGGGTTCAAGACGGGCTGAGTTCACAGCCACCCGGATGGCGTCAGCGACGCAACGGAGGCAAATTCCCCTGTTTGGAACGTTTCTACGCCCCTGACGTGATCCACAGCAGAATCCGCTACTGAGGGAGTCAGCAATTGTGTCTGTGGCCCAATCGCGGCAACAAAGCCACACTGCTCATTTCACCGCTCGCTGGGGCCCTTCGGGCACGGTAATCACCGCAGCCGGTGAGCTCGACGCCGCCAACTCCGATGAGCTCGCCGCTTATGTGCAGCGTGGCGTCAGTCGTTCCAAGCGGGTGATCGTGGATTTACGCGGCTTGAAATTCATTGGTACTGCAGGATTTTCGGCGCTACATCGGATCAATGTCGTGTGCTCGGCCGCGCGGGCACAGTGGGCTATGGCACCGAGCGCGGCGGTGTCCAGGTTGTTGCGAGTCTGCGACCCAGACGGCACTCTTCCGATAACGACGGTGGCAGCGGAGCCGCTACTGGAATCGGCTACGTGGGCCGAAAACGACGAGCTGGAAGCTCTACTCCAATTGGTCACGGAGTCGCGTTAGCGACTTAGCCAGCAGCCGGGATACATGCATCTGTGAAATGCCGACCCGCTCGGCGATCTGCGTTTGTGTCATCGAATCGAAAAACCTGAGCACCAACACCGTTCGCTCCCGCTCCGGTAGCGCCTCGAGCAACGGACGCAGCGCCTCCCGATCTTCAATCCGGTCGAGACCGGCGTCCGCGTCACCGAGGGTGTCTGCGATCGCGCGGACGTCGTCATCCTCGCTGCCGCTACCACTGTCGATGGACAAGGTGTTGTACGAGCTGCCCGCCACCAGGCCTTCGACGACTTCGGCGCGGTCCATACCGAGTTCGGCGGCGAGCTCCGTGGCGGTGGGCGCCCGGCCGAGGCGTTGCGAGAGTTCGGCGGTGGCGGCGCCAAGTCGCAGATGCAGCTCCTTGAGACGCCGGGGCACCTTGACCGACCAGCTGTTGTCGCGGAAGTGACGTCGGACCTCACCCATGATCGTCGGTACCGCGAACGAGACGAAGTCCGACCCGGCGTCGACGTTGAAGCGGACTACCGCGTTGACCAATCCGACCCGCGCAACCTGAACCAGATCATCACGTGGTTCGCCCCGGCCCTCGAAGCGGCGGGCAATGTGATCGGCCAGCGGTAAGCACCGCTCTACGATCTTGTCCCGGTGACGCTGGAATTCCGATGAGTCCGCGGCAAGGGTGGCCAACTCACGAAACATCCCCGGGACATCGGCGTATTCGTTTGGACGCGAACCCGAACCGCCGGAAGCGCGCGTCGTCACCTACTGGAGGCCGCCCGCCGCGCCGTCAGCGTGATACCGAAAACACTGCCGGACTCATTTGGATCGTGGCCGTCATGGAAGGTCTGGACGTCGTCCGCCAACGATGTCAGGACATGCCAGCTGAAGCTGCCGGGCGCAACCACATCGTGGGTGTCGCAGGCCGCGGAAGCTTCCACCACCAATTCGTCCTCGCGCGGGTCGACCAACACGACCAGCGTTGCATCGGGAGTCGCCGACCGGATCAACCGGGTGCACACTTCGTCGACCGCGAGCCGCAGGTCTGCCACGGCGTCGAAATCCAGATCCTCGAAGGTGCCGATCGCGCCGACCAGCGTGCGTAACATCGCCAGGTTTTCCAGTCGTGCAGCAACGTGCAGTTCGACGGCGCGATGGCCTCGTTGGCCCTTGCTAACGCGCAATCCCGCATCGTTCATATGGTCTCCCGGCAATGTTTGACTGAAGTTATTTCTGCTTGGAAGCTCGCCTAAGACCCTGCGTTGGAGTCGGTTAGTCATGAGCACCCCCGGGTATTCCACCCGACATGGACGAGCCTGACGTAACCGACCCACCTCGGACGCGCACAGTTAAGCGCGCCGCGGTGATCGCCGGGATCATGCTGATCATATTCATCGCTATCGCAGTTGCCATCTATGTCGGTGCTTTCGTGATTCTGTCCCCCATGATGCGGTGACCACGCTCACGCAACTCCGCCGGCACACATCATGATCTAGACCTGATACCCATTCGGCGATGCCGGTAACCCGGGAGTTCGGGTTTCCGGCGAGATTTCCCGAGATTTCCGGAGCAATATCGCAACCGCACAGGGAGAGCAAGCGACGATCGGCGCGGGGCCGGGACAAGAAGACAGCGAGAAACCTTGGCATTCCGAGCTATTCGAAGTCTCGCCATTGACACTTAGCTGGCAGGCCGCTGCCTGCGCACTTCGGGATGCTCGGCGTACCACCGGTCTGCGATCCTGCGTATCCGCCGGTGCTCGACGGCCAGCCACGCCAGGCCCAACACGGTGACGAGAACCCCGGTCACGCCAGCCGCCATGCCCTGGTGATGATGTCCGGTAGCGAAGGCCGCAAGGCTTCCGCACGCACCGATGACGCCCGCCACAACTAGGAGGTACCCGGGCCAGTGCACTACGTCGATCAGTGATTCGCCGGCGAATGGCCGCGTCGTACGCAGGTGGTCGACGGGGTCACGATATGTGTCTCCCATGGCTGTTCCTAATCTGGGTTCCTATCTAGCCGACTGGTCAAAGGGCCAGCACCAGTCCAGCGATCGGAGGGACGCTCATGGAGAGCGTCACGACCATCAGCGTCAACAGGAACCAGCCGGCGCCGTGCCATCCCCACCAGACTCCTTCGCTACGCCAGACGAGGTAGGTGCGCCAAAATGCCCAAAGCCCAGCGACCGACAAGATCAGCGGTCCGCCAAGGGCCAGCAGCGTGCGCTGAGGCGGGCCACACGCCACCGTGTCGACGTTGGTTCCCCCGCAGGTACTGACCCACAACGCGGCGATGACCACAAAGCCGACTCCGGCGGCCGCGGCCAAGACGGCAAACCGGATGGCGGCGCGCACCTCGTCGTCATCCTGACCTAAACGATCGCCACGTGATCGCTCGTCTGCTTTCGGCATCCTGAATCCCATTTTCCGCGTCCGGCGGCACTGAAGTCCATCGTTTGCTACATCTTTTTTAGTTACCGCATTCAAGACAAAGATTCAGATACCCGCGGTTGGCCACCGCTAACCGCTTGCCGCCCGCGTCACAGCCCCCTTAACCGCCCGCCAGCACACCGCGCACGGCCGCAATCGCAGCGTCGATTTCGGCGCGCGAAACGGTCAGCGCGGGGCGGAATCGAATGCCGTTTTTACCGGTGGGCAGCACAATCACCGCGCGTTGCCACAATTGGCGAATCAATTCGTCGCGATCGTCGGTGGTCGGCAGGCTGAACGCACACATCAGGCCGCGGCCGCGCGGGTGCAGAACGATGGTTGGGAAGTCGCGGGCGAGTTCGCCAAGCCTGGCCCGCAAGTAGCGGCCCTGTTCGGCGGCATGCTCGAACAACTCCTCGTCCTCGATCACCTCGAGGATGCGGCGTGCGCGCACCATATCGACGAGATTGCCGCCCCATGTCGAGTTGATCCGAGACGTCACCGCGAAAACGTTGTCGGCGATTTCGTCGACCCGCCGACCCGCCATCACCCCACACACCTGGGTCTTCTTCCCGAAGGCAACCACATCGGGCTCCACATCCAATTGCTGGTAGGCCCAGGGAGTTCCGGTCAACCCGCAGCCCGTCTGTACCTCGTCGAGGATCAGCAGGGCGTCGAATTCGTCGCACAGCTCACGCATCGCCGCGAAGAACTCCGGCCGAAAGTGGCGGTCGCCACCTTCCCCCTGAATGGGTTCGGCCAGGAAGCACGCGATGTCGTACGGGTACGTCTCGAATGCCGCGCGGGCCTGGCGCAGCGACTCGGCTTCCAGCGCGTCCATGTCGGCTCCCGGCCGGATAAATGGCGCGTCGATACGCGGCCAGTCGAACTTCGGGAAGCGGGCCACACTGACCGGCTTGGTGTTGGTAAGCGACAGGGTGTAGCCGCTGCGACCGTGAAATGCGCCGCGCAGGTGCAGCACCCGGGTACCGAGCCCCGGGTCGATGCCACGGGCCTGGTTATGCCGGCTCTTCCAGTCGAATGCGACCTTGAGCGCGTTCTCCACCGCGAGTGCGCCGCCTTCGACGAAGAACAGATGCGGAAGCGCCGGGTCGCCCAGGACCCGAGCGAAGGTCTCGACGAAGTCGGCCATCGGCACCGAGTACATGTCGGCGTTGCTCGGTTTGTTCAGCGCCGCTTCGGTGAGTTCGTCCCGGAACTCCTTGTCGTCGGCCAGCGCCGGGTGATTCATGCCCAGCGCCGACGACGCGAAGAACGTGAACATGTCGAGATAACGCCGGCCATCTCGGGCATCGACCAGATACGAGCCGGCCGACTCCGCCAGATCGAGCACCAGGTCATAACCGTCGACGAGGATGCTGCGCGCCAGGACCTCGTGGACCTGGTCGGGGCGGGTTTGCAGATCGACAAGTTTCAGGGCTGCGGTCATGAAGCCATCATAGCGGAATTTTTACGATATCCTGACGTCTAGTTAGTAAAAATCAAGGTATATACTGCCTGTCACTGTAAAATGTATTCAAGATGATGGTGCTGCGGGTCTTGACGTTCGCCGCTGTACGGATCCGTTGCAGCAGATGCTCGAGCGCACGCGCGGACGCGACCCGCACCAGCAAGACGTAGCTTTCTTCCCCGGCCACCGAGTGACACGACGCGATCTCCTCGATGTGTGCCAGGCGGGCGGGGGCATCATCGGGTTGAGACGGATCAAGAGGGGTGATGGCCACGAACGCCGACAGCAGGTGCCCGACGGCCTCCGGGTTGATCCGCGCGGAGTATCCCGCCACTACGCCGCGAGACTCCAACCTGCGTACCCGCGATTGGACCGCCGAGACGGACAGGCCGGCGCTCGCGGCCAACTCCGACAACGTCGCGCGTCCGTCGGCGACCAGCTCACGCGCCAGGATCCGGTCGATGTCGTCGAGCGTCTCACTCATGGCCGGAGACTATCGCAATGGCCGCACCCAATGAGCCGGGCGAAAAAGCTGGTGACCTGGCAGCTGCGTGCGGAATTCGCTGCCGGGCTGTCGGCCATGTACGCCGGCGAGGTGCCCGCATACGGCACCCTGGTTGAGGTAACCGGGCAGGTCAACCGGGATTACGCGGCAGGCAATCAGGGTGCCGAACTTCTCGGCTCGCTGCAGCGGGTCACCGCTGAGCGGCACGGCGCCATCCGGGTGGGCAGCCCGGCCGAACTGGCCGCCGTCGCCGACCTGTTCGCCGCATTCGGCATGCTGCCGGTGGGCTACTACGATCTGCGCTCGGCCCAGTCACCCGTTCCGGTGGTGTCGACCGCTTTTCGGCCCATCGATGCAAACGAGTTGGCGCGCAACCCGTTCCGGGTGTTCACTTCGATGCTGGCCACCCGGGACCCCCGGTACTTCGATCCCGACCTGCGTACCCGCGTGGAAACCTTCCTCGCGCGCCGCCAACTATTCGACCCCGCGCTGCTCGCTTGGGCGCGGATCATCGCCGCCGAGGGCGCTTGCGATGCCGAGGAGGCGCAGGCTTTCGTCGCGGCGGCGGTGGCAGCATTCGCGCTCTCCCGCGAGCCGATCAAGAAGTCCTGGTATGACGAGTTGTCGCGGGTGTCCGCGGTGGCCGCCGACATCGCCGGGGTCAGCTCCACCCACATCAACCACCTGACGCCGCGAGTCCTCGACATCGACGATCTGTACCGCCGGATGACCGAACGCGGCATCACCATGATCGATGCCATCCAGGGCCCGCCCCGCACCGACGGACCCGCGGTGCTGTTGCGCCAGACCTCGTTTCGCGCACTCGCCGAACCATGCCTGTTTCGCGGCAGAGACGGCACCCTCACCCCGGGAAGCCTGCGGGTGCGGTTCGGTGAAGTCGAGGCGCGCGGTGTCGCGCTGACCCCGCGGGGGCGCGAACGCTACGACGCGGCGATGGCTCGGCTTGTCGGGGACTCGGACTCATCTGAAGACTCATCTGAAGACCCCGCCCGACTGTGGAGTCAGTACTTCCCGTCGACCGATGCGGAGATGGCCGCCGCGGGGTTGGCCTACTATCGGCGCGGCAACCCTACGGCGCCCATCGTCTACGAAGACTTTCTGCCGGCCTCGGCGGCGGGTATCTTCCGGTCCAACCTGGACCGCGGCAGCGAGGCCAGTGATGTCACCGACGATTCCGGTTACAGCGTCGGGTGGCTGGCCGGGGCGGTTGACCGCCACATCTACGACCCGTACACACTCTACGATTCACTCTCCCAGGAGGTACCCGCGTGAGCATGCCGACGGCCGACGAGTTGCGCAACCGGGCACGCAAAGCCTTGGAAGCGATCGGCACCGACGTCACGCTCGCCGAGCCGGACGGGAACGGTCTTCCGGCGAGCACACCGATCACCGGCGAGGTGCTGTTCACCGTCGCGCCGACCACACCAGAGCAAGCCGATCAAACCATCGCCAGTGCGGCACAAGCGTTTTCGGTATGGCGCAGCACGCCGGCGCCGGTGCGCGGGGCACTGGTGAGCCGACTCGGCGAGCTGCTCACCGCACACAAGGACGATCTCGCGACACTGGTGAGCATCGAGGTAGGCAAGATCACGTCTGAGGCGCTGGGCGAAGTTCAGGAAATGATCGACATCTGCCAGTTCGCCGTGGGCCTGTCTCGCCAGCTCTACGGCCGCACCATCGCCTCCGAACGCCCGGGTCACCGGCTGATGGAGACCTGGCATCCGCTCGGCGTGGTCGGCGTGATCACTGCGTTCAACTTCCCCGTTGCCGTCTGGGCGTGGAACACCGCAGTGGCGCTGGTCTGCGGGGACGTCGTGGTGTGGAAGCCTTCCGAGCTGACGCCATTGACGGCATTGGCCTGTGCGGCGCTGATTGATCGGGCCGCCGCTGACGTCGGCGCGCCACCCGCGGTGAGTGGCCGGCTGCTAGGCGACCGTGACCTTGGCGAGCAGCTGGTCGACGACCCCCGGATCGCGTTGCTGTCCGCGACCGGTTCGGTGCGGATGGGCCAACAGGTCGGCCCACGCGTGGCCCGCCGCTTCGGTCGGGTGCTGCTAGAACTGGGCGGTAACAACGCGGCCATCGTGACCCCGGCCGCCGACCTGGATCTGGCGGTGCGCGCCGTGGTGTTTGCTGCTGCCGGTACCGCCGGGCAGCGCTGCACCAGCCTGCGCCGGCTGATCGTGCACCGCTCGGTGGCCGATGATGCGGTGGCGCGCGTTGTGTCGGCCTATCGGCAGCTGCCGATCGGCGACCCGACGGCCGCGGGCACGCTGGTCGGTCCGCTGATCCACGAGACCGCCTACCGGGACATGGTGGGCGCACTGGAACAGGCACGCGCCGACGGCGGCGAGGTGGTCGGTGGTGACCGCCGGCACGCGGGCTTTCCAGAGAGTGCGTACTACGTCGCACCCGCGGTGGTCCGGATGCCCGCCCAGACCGCCATCGTGGCAACCGAAACGTTCGCGCCGATCCTCTACGTGCTGGCCTACGACGACCTGGACGAGGCGATAGCGCTCAACAATGCCGTGCCGCAAGGACTGTCGTCGGCGATCTTCACCAGTGACCTGCGGGAGGCTGAGCGCTTCCTGGACGAATCCGACTGCGGTATCGCCAACGTCAATATCGGCACGTCCGGTGCTGAGATTGGCGGCGCGTTCGGCGGCGAGAAGGAAACCGGCGGCGGTCGGGAGTCCGGTTCAGACGCGTGGAAGACCTATATGCGGCGCGCCACCAACACCGTGAACTACTCCACGAGATTACCGCTGGCCCAGGGCGTGGAATTCGGATAATCGTGAATTCGCGGTTTACTCAATCGTCCTGAGTACTATCTGACAGATGACAGCCAGGAGGCGGCTATCCCCCGCGGACCGCCGAGCTGAGCTGCTCGCTTTGGGGGCGGAGGTCTTTGGGAAGCGGCCCTACGACGAGGTCCGCATCGACGAGATCGCCGAGCGAGCCGGGGTTTCGCGGGCATTGATGTATCACTACTTCCCCGATAAGCGGGCGTTCTTCGCCGCTGTCGTCAAGGACGAGGCTGATCGGCTGTACGAGGCCACCAATAAGGACGCCGTCACCGGCCTGACGATGTTCGAAGAGGTGCGTATCGGTGTGCTGGCGTACATGGCCTACCACGAGCAGTATCCCGAGGCCGCATGGGCCGCGTATGTCGGTCTGGGCCGGTCTGACCCGGTTTTGCTCGGCACTTCTGAAGAAGCCCAGACCCGCCAGTTGGAGCACATCATGACCCGCATTGGCCAGGTTGTGGCCGGGGTCCAGGAGGCCAGGCTGCAACCGGATGTCGAGCGGGACCTGCGGGTCATCCTTCATGGCTGGCTGGCGCTCACCTTCGAAATATGCCGGCAGCGGATCATCAACCCCACTACCGACGCCGAGTGGCTTGCCGACTCGTGCGCCCACACGCTGCTGGACGCGATCGCCCGGGTGCCCGAGATCCCCGAGGAACTGGCCTACGCGATGGAGACCGCTCGTATGGAACCGCGATTAGGGACCTAAATGTCGGTGTCTGTTGGCACCATAGGTAGGTGACCACCCGTGACCCGTTAGGCCGATTCAGCTCGATCACCCGCGAATGGTTCACCGGCACCTTCGACGCTCCCACCGCTGCGCAGGCCGCCGCCTGGGAAGCGATCGCAGATGGCCATAACTCGCTGGTCATCGCACCGACAGGTTCGGGTAAGACGCTGGCGGCCTTCTTGTGGGCCTTAGATAACCTCGCTAGCCTCGCCAATCTCGCCGGTGCGCCCAACCGGCCGGAGGGCACCCGGGTGCTCTACGTGTCTCCGCTCAAGGCGCTGGCGGTCGACGTCGAGCGCAACCTGCGCACGCCGCTGACCGGGCTCACCAGGATCGCCGAGCGCCACGGTCTGCCCGCACCCGAGATCAGTGTGGGAGTTCGATCCGGTGACACCCCGCCCGCGATCCGCCGCCAGCTCATCGCCAAGCCGCCCGACGTACTGATCACCACCCCGGAGTCACTGTTTCTGATGCTGACCTCGGCCGCGCGCGAAATCCTGGCCGGCGTGCAAACCGTGATCGTGGACGAGATTCACGCCATCGCCGCCGGCAAGCGCGGCGCACACCTGGCCCTGTCGCTGGAGCGACTCGACAACTTGCGTGAAGGGCGGCCCGCACAGCGCATCGGGTTGTCGGCGACCGTGCGTCCGCCCGAAGAGCTTGCGCGGTTCCTGTCCGGCGGAGCCCCGACAACTCGGACAACCATAGTGGCTCCCCCGTCCGCTAAGACGGTCGACCTCAGCGTGCAGGTGCCGGTGCCCGATATGGCCAACTTGACGAACAACACCATCTGGCCAGATGTCGAGGCGCGTCTGGTCGACCTGATCGAATCGCACAGCTCGACCATCGTGTTCGCCAATTCGCGACGACTAGCAGAGCGACTTACCTCGCGACTCAACGAGATTCACGCCGAACGCGCTGGCATCGAGCTCTTGACCCAGGCCAACCGCCAGGTGCCGGGTGGGGCGCCGGCGCACATCATGGGCTCGAGCCAACAAGGCCAGACCTTCGGTGCCGACCCTGTGCTGGCGCGCGCCCACCATGGTTCGGTCAGCAAGGAGCAGCGCGCCCTGGTCGAAGAGGACCTCAAACGCGGACTGCTCAAGGCGGTGGTGGCGACGTCGAGCCTGGAACTGGGCATCGACATGGGCGCGGTCGACCTGGTGATTCAGGTGGAGGCGCCGCCATCGGTGGCCAGTGGCCTGCAACGCATCGGGCGGGCCGGACACCATGTCGGCGAAGTCTCAAAGGGAGTGCTGTTCCCGAAGCACCGCACTGACCTGATCGGCTGCGCGGTGAGCGTGCAGCGGATGCTCGCCGGCCAGATCGAGACGATGCGGGTGCCCGCCAACCCCCTGGACATCCTGGCGCAACACACGGTGGCGGCGGCCGCCCTGGAGCCGCTGGACGCCGACCGATGGTTCGACACCGTACGCCGCAGCGCGCCGTTCGCGACGCTACCGCGCAGCGTGTACGAGGCCACCCTGGACCTACTGTCCGGGAAATACCCGTCCACCGAATTCGCCGAGCTGCGGCCACGACTGGTCTACGATCGCGACGGGGACCTTGGGGGCACCCTGACCGCGCGGCCCGGTGCGCAGCGGCTGGCCGTCACCTCCGGCGGCGCCATCCCCGATCGCGGGCTGTTCACCGTCTACTTGGCTTCTTCTATTGAAGACTCCGAAAAGCCGTCGCGGGTAGGCGAACTCGACGAGGAAATGGTCTACGAATCGCGTCCCGGTGACGTCATCTCGCTGGGGGCCACCAGCTGGCGGATCACCGAGATCACCCACGACCGGGTGCTGGTGATCCCCGCGCCAGGCCTGCCGGCCCGGCTGCCGTTCTGGCGCGGCGACGACGTTGGCCGCCCGGCCGAGCTTGGCGCCGCACTGGGCGCGTTCACCGGCGAGCTGGCCGGCCTGGACCGCGATACATTCGACAAACGTTGTGCAGGATTGGGTTTGGACAGTTACGCGACCGACAACCTGTGGGGGCTGTTGGACGAACAGCGGGCCGCCACCTCGGTGGTGCCCACCGACACCACGCTGCTGGTCGAGCGGTTCCGCGACGAGTTGGGCGATTGGCGGGTAATCCTGCATTCGCCATACGGGCTGCGGGTACACGGACCGCTCGCGCTGGCCGTGGGCCGGCGGCTACGCGAACGCTACGGGATCGACGAGAAACCGACCGCGTCCGACGACGGCATCGTGGTGCGGTTGCCGGACACCATCGACGCTGGGTCTGACGGAGTGGATGGTCCGCCGGGGGCGGAGCTGTTCGTCTTCGATGCCGACGAGATCGACCCGATCGTCACCGCCGAAGTAGGCGGTTCAGCGCTGTTCGCGTCGCGGTTCCGGGAATGCGCGGCCCGCGCTCTGCTGCTGCCCCGCCGCCACCCGGGCCGCCGCTCGCCGCTGTGGCACCAGCGCCAGCGCGCCGCCCAGTTGCTCGATGTGGCCCGCAAATACCCCGACTTCCCGATCGTGCTGGAGACCGTCCGGGAATGCCTGCAGGACGTGTACGACGTCCCCGCGCTGGTCGAACTGATGACAGGTATCGCCCAGCGCCGAGTGCGGGTGACCGAAGCCGAGACCGCCAAGCCCTCACCGTTCGCGGCGTCGCTGTTATTCGGTTATGTCGGCGCCTTCCTGTACGAAGGCGATACCCCAATTGCCGAGCGGCGCGCCGCGGCGCTGTCACTGGACAGCACGCTGCTGGCCGAGCTGCTCGGCCGGGTGGAGCTGCGCGAGCTGCTCGATCCCCAGATCATCGCCGCGACCGGACGCCAGTTGCAGCACCTGTCGGATGACCGGGTCGCCCGCGATGCCGAGGCGGTCGCGGATCTGCTGCGACTGCTGGGCCCGCTGACTGACGAGGAGGTGGCCGACCGGGCCGGCGTCGCCGATGTGGGCGGCTGGTTGGAGGGCTTGCGCGCCGCGAGGCGAGCGCTGACGGTGTCGTTCGCCGGCCGCAGCTGGTGGGTGGCCGTCGAAGACATCGGCCGGTTGCGCGACGGTGTCGGCGCCGCGGTTCCGGTCGGCGTGCCCGCCAGCTTCACCGAGGAAGTCGCCGACCCGCTGGGTGAGCTGCTGGGCCGCTACGCGCGCACCCATGCCCCGTTCACCACAGCCGATGCCGCCGCCCGGTTCGGCCTGGGGCTTCGGGTGACGGCTGACGTGCTGGGCCGGCTGGCCGGCCCAGGAACTTTTGGAGGCCGGCTGGTGCGCGGCGACTTCATCGCCGCCGCCGAGATATCCGGCGGGGCCGGAACTGAGCAATGGTGCGACGTCGACGTGTTGCGCATTCTGCGGCGGCGTTCGCTGGCGGCGCTGCGGGCCCAGGTCGAGCCGGTGAGCACCGCAGCCTACGGACGCTTCCTGCCGGCCTGGCATCAGGTGTGCGCTGAGGTTTCGGGTGCCAGGGGCGCTCGGGCCTCTGCGGGGTCTTCGGGGAGCGCCGGCACAGACGGCCTGGTCTCCGTCATCGACCAGCTGGCCGGGGTTCGGATGCCGGCCTCGGCGATCGAACCGCTGGTGCCGAGCTGCTCGCCGCCGGCGAGGTCACCTGGTCGGGCGCCGGGTCCATCTCGGGTAGCGACGGCTGGATCGCGCTACACCCGGCCGACTCCGCACCCTTGACGCTGTCCGCCCCCGCCGAGATCGACTTCACGGACGCGCACCGGGCGATCCTGGACACGCTGTCCGGGGGAGGCGCGTACTTCTTCCGGCAACTCGCCCAGGGCGAGATCGGCGAGACAGCACTCAAAGCCGCGCTGTGGGAATTGATCTGGGCCGGCTGGATCACCGGGGACACGTTCGCACCGGTGCGCGCACTGCTGGGCGGCGCCGCTACGCGCAAGCGTTTCGCGCCGGCGCACCGGGGTCGCCGCCCACCCCGCCTGAGCCGATACAGCGTCGCGCACCCGCAGTCCCGCGGCACCGAACCCACCGTGGCCGGCCGGTGGTCAGCCCTGCCGCTTCCCGAGCCGGATTCCACGCTGCGCGCCCATTACCAAGCCGAGCTGCTCGCCGCCGGCGAGGTCACCTGGTCGGGCGCCGGGTCCATCTCGGGTAGCGACGGCTGGATCGCGCTACACCCGGCCGACTCCGCACCCTTGACGCTGTCCGCCCCCGCCGAGA
>JBEKNM010000044.1:0-14467 GCA_049522835.1 Mycobacterium sp. | reverse complement strand
GCGTCCGGTCGGGTCTCGGTGGCGCTGCGCAAGGCCTCTGCGCCGTCGACCGCGGTTGATACCTCGAATCCGGATAGTCGCAGGCCGCGTTCCAACGAGGCAAGCACATCGGCGTCGTCGTCAACGACCAAGACCCGAGGTGAGGTCCCACCAGTATCCATGCCATCTAGTTTGCCGGATTGTTGCCCACGACGGTGGGAGGCCACCCGCCGGGTCGTGGGGGAGTGATCCTGGTGGCGCGAGCAGACGCAGAATCGCATCAAAATTATGGATTTTGTGCGATTCTGCGTCTGCTCGCGGGAGAGTGGCCCGGTGGCTAAATGGTCACGGTTTCGACGCTGAGCTGCGACTGCCCCTAGATGCCGCAATGCTTGATCGAAATCAGGCAGCAGGCCAACAGATTTGATGATTTGGCCAGCGTTGGTGTTGGGGGCGTTTCATTTCGGAGCCAAGCGGCGCGACGAGATCAGGCGGCGTCGGATCTGAAACGACGGCTTCCTTGCCTGATTGCCTACCGCACGCGTGGGATCGTCGTCCTCTCGACCGCCGTCACTAGCGTCGTTGCCACGGTTGGGATTTCGATCGGCCGTGCCCGACTGTGTCAGCCGGTGCGGAACTCGCCGAGGTTTAAACCCGGTCACGTCGCCCGGGGCGTGTCGTGTGCGTGCTTTAAGTGTCGGGGGGCAAGCCGACACGGCGGTACCGCTGCAATCGCGCGGCAAGCCGTTCGGTAGGGGGTATCTCGCGTAGCGCGTGCACCTCTACGGCGATAGCGCCCGACAGTCGTTGGGAGAACTCGACCGGCTCGTCGGCGGCGTCGGGATCTTCAGGCACAATGAGGTCCACGATTCCGGACTGCAGCAGGTCGACCGACCGGATGCCTTGGGCCGCTGCGAGTTCGGGGGCGTGAGCGGTGTCGCGGAAGACGATTGCGCTGGCGCCCTCCGGCGGTAGCGGCGCCAGCCAGCCGTGTAGCGCGGCCAGCACCCGGTCGGCGGGCACCATCGCCAGCGCCGGCCCGCCGCTGCCCTGGCCCAGCAGAACCGAGACCGTCGGGGTGTCCAGCGTGACGAGCTCGGCCAGGCATTGGGCGATCTGGCCGGCCAGGCCGCCTTCCTCGGCTTCCGCCGACAACGCGGGCCCCGCAGTGTCGATCACCAGCACCAGCGGTAGCCGCAGCTCGGCGGCCAGTGCCATGCCGCGGCGGGCCTCGCGTAGCGAAGCGGGTCCGACCCTTGCTTCTGACCCGCCGCTACCTCGCTGCTGGCCCAAGACCACCGCGGGCTGGCCGGCGAATCGGGCCAGCGCCAGCAGCGTGGTCGCTGCCTCGCCCTGGCCGGTCCCGGACAGCAGTACCAGGTCGGTGGCGCCGTGCCGCAGCAGATGCCCGACGCCCGGGCGGTCCGGTCGTCGCGATGCCACCACCGAGTCCCAGGCCGGCACATCGGGTATCGGTCCGAACCGTTGCGGCTCCATTAGCGGTTCGGGAGCGTCGGCGATCACCGTCAGCGCGCGATCCAGCGTCCCCCGCAGGCCGTCAAGGTCAACGACGGCGTCGATCACACCGTGCCGCTGCAGGTTCTCCGCGGTCTGGATGCCGGACGGGAATGGCTCGCCGTAGAGCAGCTCGTACACCCGAGGTCCAAGGAAGCCGATCAAAGCGCCCGGCTCGGCGACGGTGACATGGCCCAGCGAGCCCCACGACGCGAATACGCCTCCGGTGGTCGGGTTGCGCAAGTACACCAGGTAGGGCAGGTGTGCCTGTTTGTGCAGTCTGACGGCCGCGGCGATCTTCACCATCTGCAGGAAGGCGACCGTGCCTTCCTGCATGCGCGTGCCGCCGGAGCTCGGCGAGGCCAGCAGCGGCAGCCGCTCGGCGGTCGCCCGCTCCACGGCGGCCGTGATCCGTTCGGCTGCTGCCACCCCGATCGAGCCGCCGAGGAAGCTGAACTCGCAGACCACCACCGCCACCCGGCGCCCGAATATGCGTCCCTCGCCGGTCAGCACTGATTCGTCCAGGCCGCTGGCGGCTTGAGCGTCGGAGAGTTCCCGCGCGTAGGAATCGCTGACGGGAAGCGCCAGCGGCTCGACGTCCCAGCTGACGAAAGAGCCCTGGTCCAATACGGCGTCCCGAAGTTGCTCGGTCGTGATACGACTCACGCGACGAGGTTATATAGAACTCGGCTATATAGGCTTGCCCCATGATCGGTGTCACTCAGGCCGAAGCCGTTTTGACTATTGAGCTGCAGCGCCCGGAGCGCCGCAATGCCCTGAATTCCCAGCTCGTCGAGGAGTTGCGGGAAGCCGTGGAGAAGGCAAGCGACGGGTCTACCCGTGCGATTGTGCTGACCGGCCAGGGCACGGTGTTCTGCGCCGGGGCGGACTTGAGTGGCGACGCATTCGCCGCCGACTATCCCGACCGGCTCATCGAGCTGCATAAGGCCATGGACGCGGTTCCGATACCGGTGATCGGCGCCATCAATGGGCCTGCGATCGGCGCCGGGCTTCAGCTGGCCATGCAATGTGATCTGCGAGTCGTCGCCCCGGAGGCTTTTTTTCAATTTCCGACGTCGAAATACGGGCTTGCCCTCGATAACTGGAGTATCCGCCGGCTGTCGTCGCTGGTCGGTCACGGAAGGGCCCGCGCGATGCTGCTGACCGCGGAGAAGCTGACCGCCGAGACGGCGCTGCAGACCGGAATGGCCAACCGCATCGGGACGCTCGCAGACGCCCAGGCCTGGGCAGCCGAGATCGCCGGCCTGGCGCCGCTGGCCATCCAACACGCCAAGCGGGTGCTCAACGACGACGGCTCCATCGAGGAAGCGTGGCCGGAGCACAAGGAGCTCTTCGACAAAGCATGGGGTAGCCAGGACGTCATCGAGGCGCAGATCGCCCGCGTGGAGAAGCGGCCGCCGAGGTTCCAGGGGGGATAACCGTCATGGTGCGCGGACCGCTGCGACTGGCCGCCGGCACGGCCACACTGGCCGCCGGAGGGTGGGTGTTGCGCGCGCTGCACGGCGCGCCGGCTGCCCTTGGTGCCGACCCTACTGCGATCCAGGCGGCGGCAGCGGGTTCTCCGAACTACCGTGACGGCGTCTTCGTCAACCTTGACCCCGCCTCGCCGGTCAGCTTGGACAGCGAGCAATGGCGGGTCATCGCGCGGGAGTTCGTGGGTGGACGCGGCGCGAGCCGGCCTGGGGGGCCGATCCCATTAGCCTCGCCGGAGATCTACCAGGGTGACGCCAGCCGACTGGCCGTCAGCTGGCTCGGTCACTCGACGGTGCTGGTGGAAATCGACGGTTACCGCGTGCTGACCGATCCGGTCTGGAGTGACCGGTGTTCGCCGTCGGACATCGTCGGCCCCCAGCGGCTGCATCCGCCGCCGCTGGAACTGGAAGGGCTACCTGCTCTGGACGCGGTGGTCATCAGCCATGACCACTACGACCATCTCGATATCGACACCATTATCGCGTTGGCCCGCACTCAGCGGGCCCCGTTCTTTGTGCCGCTCGGTGTGGGTGCGCATCTTCGCGCGTGGGGCATCCCCGAGCACCGCATCGTCGAACTGGACTGGAATCAGAGCGCTCAGGTCGACGAGCTCACTGTGGTTTGCCTGCCGGCGCGGCACTTCTCGGGGCGCTTCTTCAGCCGCAACAACACGCTGTGGGCGTCGTGGGGGTTTATCGGGCCGAGTCATCGCGCATATTTCGGCGGCGACACCGGCTACACGAAGAGCTTCGCGCAGACCGGTGCAGACCACGGACCATTCGACCTGACCCTGATGCCGATCGGCGCCTACAACTCGGGGTGGCCGGACATCCACATGAACCCCGAGGAGGCGGTCCGGGCGCATCTGGACGTCACCGATTCGGGGTCGGGTCTGCTGGTGCCGATCCACTGGGGCACCTTCCGACTGGCCCCGCACCCATGGGCTGAGCCCGTCGAGCGGCTTTTGGTGGCAGCTGATGCTGATCATGTCGGGGTGGCGGTACCCACACCCGGCCAACGTATTGAGCCGGCGCGGGCTGGGAGATTCAACTCGTGGTGGCGGCTCTGATTCGTTGAGCCAGGCAGGTGGCAGGACAGCGTTGGTTGCGTGCTACATGACGGCAACCCACCGTTCGCATTGAGGCGAGATAGCACCGCTGCGGTCTAAAGTGCGGCCGTGGCGAAACGCGCGGCGACGGCCGCTGTTGTGGTGGTGTTGCTGGCGTTGATGGGATGTGGGCCCGCGCAACCGGTATCGAGCCCGCCGTCCAGCTTGACTAGCGCACCGCCCAGCGAGGTGTCGGGCCTGGAGATTCCCCCGGGCCGAATCGACGATGCCATATCCAAGGTCGACGGCCTGGTCGGCGACCTGATGAAAGCCAGCGGCATCCCCGGCATGGCCGTTGCCATCGTTCACGGCGGAAAGGCCATGTATACAAAAGGTTTCGGCGTCAGGGATGCAAGCAAAGGCGAAGGTCAAGACAACAAGGTTGGCGCTGACACCGTCTTCCAGTTGGCTTCGGTGTCCAAATCGGTGGGCGCGACCGTGGTAGCGCACGAGGTCACCGACAACGTCATCACCTGGGACACGCCCGTGGTGTCCAAACTGCCGTGGTTTGCGCTCTCGGATCCTTACGTCACCAGCCATGTGACCATCGCTGACCTGTACTCACATCGTTCTGGGCTGCCGGATCACGCGGGCGACCAGCTGGAGGATCTGGGCTACGACCGTCGCCAGACGATAGAGCGGCTGCGCCTCCTGCCACTGGAACCGTTTCGAATTAGCTACGCCTACACCAATTTCGGAGTCACCGCAGCTGCTGAGGCGGTGGCGGCCGCAGCAGGCGAACCGTGGGAGGATCTGTCCGACAAGGTGCTCTACCGTCCGCTGGGGATGACATCCACAAGCTCGCGCTTCGCTGATTTCATGGCCAGGCCAGACCACGCGGTGAACCACGTTAAAGTCGGCGACAAATGGGAGCCGCGCTTCCAACGGGAACCGGATCCCCAGACACCCGCCGGGGGGGTCAGTTCGTCGGTCAACGACATGGCGCGCTGGCTGACCATGGTGATGGCCAACGGCGTTTACAACGGCCAGCGGATCACATCGCCGGAGGCGTTGCTGGCTGCTATCACCCCGCAGGTCATTTCGGTGGCCGCGGCATCGCCGACAGCCCGCGCCGACCTCTACGGTCATGGATTCAACGTCTCGGTGACCTCGTCGGGGCGCACCCAGTACAGCCACTCCGGTGGCTTTTCGTCGGGGGCGGCGACGAACTTCGCGGTGATGCCGTCCGAGGACATCGGCATCATCGTGTTGACCAACGCTGCGCCCTACGGCGTGCCGGAGGCGCTGACCGCGCAATTCATGGATCTGGTGCAGTACGGCCAGGTTCGTGAGGACTGGGTGGCCCTGTACAAGAAAGGACTCGCCCCGCTGAATAATCCCGAGGGCTCGCTGGTCGGCAAACAGCCCCCAGCCAACGCCGCGCCGCAAAGACCGGTCAGCGACTATGTCGGGGTGTACGCCAACGACTACTGGGGGCCGGCCACTGTGACAGAAAGCGAAGGCGGACTGCAGTTGTCGCTGGGACCGAAAGACCAGACGTTCAATTTGACGCACTGGGACGGTGACACTTTCACGTTCGCGTTGACAAGCGAAAACGCACCGTCTGGAACGATTTCCAAGGCTATCTTCTCCGGGTTCCCCGGCGCCACGCTGAACCTGGAGTACTTCGACTCAGACAAGTTGGGAACCTTCACCCGAGCTAGCACCTGAAGGCTGACGTGCCAGCGGCTCCGGCGACTAGGGTGGCCAGGACACCGACAAGTTAGGCTGCTACCAGCAATGCAGGATTCCCCGGCGGCGCTGGTGATCCGTAGGGAAGGGACGTCGCGCATGGGATTCCTGGACAAAGCAAAGGATCTGTTGGCGCAGAACGCCGACAAGATCGAGACAGCGATCGACAAAGCCGGCGAGTTCGTCGACGAAAAGACGCAGCACAAGTATTCCGACACCATCCAGAAGGTGCAGGAAAAGGCGCAGGAAGAGGCCAGGAAGGCCGCTAACCCCGACGACAAGGGCGATCAGCAGAACTGAACGCATGGCGAAACTCTCTGGATCCATCGACGTACCGCTGCCACCGGAGGAGGCCTGGAAGCACGCCTCCGATCTATCTCGTTACAAGGAATGGCTGAGCATCCACCGGGTGTGGCGCAGCAAGTTGCCGGACGACCTGCAGAAGGGCACGGTCATCGAGTCCATCGTCGAGGTCAAGGGCATGCTCAACCGGATCAAGTGGACGATCGTGCATTACAAACCGCCGGAGGCTATGACGCTCAACGGCGACGGCGTGGGAGGCGTCAAGGTCAAGTTGATGGCCAAGGTTAAGCCGAAAGACGAAGGCTCCGTGGTCAGCTTCGACGTGCACCTTGGTGGCCCGGCGCTGTTCGGGCCGATCGGCATGATTGTTGCCGCCGCACTGCGTAGCGATATCCGCGAATCGCTGCAGAAGTTCGTCACGGTGTTCACGGCTCCTGACCCGGGCCTGAATGGGGATCGTGGCGCCCGTCGCTGATCGCCTGGTGGTCCTTCTTCGAAGCACCACCGGCGTCGAGCCGCCAGTTCGGATACGTGCCTGGGACGGCAGTGAGGCCGGGCCCGCCGGTGGCCCGGTTCTGGTGGTGCGTTCGCGACGCGCTTTGCGTAGATTGCTTTGGCGCCCAGGTGAACTGGGCTTGGCTCGCGCCTATGTGACGGGTGACATCGATGTCGAGGGCGACCTGAAGGACGGTCTGCGCCGAGTCTGGCGATTGGCCCGATCGCACCCGGGTACCGGGTTTCCAAAACGGGGCAGAGCGGTAGCGGTACTGCAAGCCGCGCGACTGGGGGCGGTCGGTCCGCCGCCCGCAGCCCCGGCCAGCGAGGCGCGACTGTCCCGGCGGCTACACACCAGGCGCCGCGATCAGGCGGTGATCGCCCACCACTATGACCTGTCCAACGATTTTTACCAGCTGCTGCTTGACGACCACATGGCTTACTCGTCGGCGTATTTCACCCGCCAAGGCCAGTCGCTGTACGACGGGCAGACTGCGAAGTTGGAGATGATCTGCCGCAAGCTCGGCCTCAAGCCGGGAATGCATCTGCTTGATGTCGGTTGCGGTTGGGGATCGCTGATCCTGCACGCGGCACACCGCTACGGTGTCCGCGCCACCGGGATCACGCTGTCGGCCCAGCAGCGCGATTTCACCGTTGCCCGCGCTGCCGACCGTGGCCTGACCGACAGCATCGAGGTTCGGCTGCAGGACTACCGCGACTTCGGCAAGCTCCCGACGTCGCAGGCGGCCTTCGACGCGGTCGCTTCCATCGAAATGGGCGAGCACGTAGGGGAGCGCTTGTATCCGACTTACGTCGCAATCCTTGGTCGCGCGCTGAAGCCTGGCGGCAGGCTGGTGTTTCAGCAGATGTCTCGTCGCGGCGATGCGGCGCCGGGGGGAGGAGCGTTCATCGAGGCGTATATCGCGCCCGACATGCACATCCGGCCGCTTTGGCAGACGTTGCACTACCTGCAGGACGCGGGTTTCGAGATCCGCTCCGTCGGGGCGATGCGCGAGCACTATGCCCGCACCGCCGCGCACTGGATCGACACGCTGGAGAACCGCTTCGACGAATTCGTCGCGCTGCAGGGCGAAGAGGTGGCCCGGGTGTGGCGGTTGTATCTGGCTGGCGCCGTGCTCGCCTTCGAGGAAGGCCGGATGGGGGTGGATCAGGTGCTGGCCGTCAAACCCGGCTGAGGACGTTGCCAAGACGCTGCGGGTGATCACGGCCATGCCGCGTGTGGCGAGCGCCGACTGGTCCGACACCCTACTAATGTCGCAATCATGACCCGCCGCCTGCGCCCCGGTTGGCTGGTGGCGTTCTTCGCCTTGGTCGTTTCGGCCAGCGCCTGGATGCCGTGGCTGACCACTACGGTCAACGGCGGCGGCTGGGCCAACGCCATCGGGGGTAGCCACGGGAGCCTGATACTTCCTTCGGGGTTCGGTGCAGGTCAGCTCATCGTGCTGCTGTCCTCGGCGCTGCTGGTGGCGGGGGCGCTGGTGGGTCGGGGCCTGTCCCTGAGGCTTGCTTCCATTGCCGCGCTGACCGTTTCGCTGCTCATCGTGGCGCTGACAGCGCTGTACTACAAACGCAATGTCAACCCGCCGGTGTCAGCTGAGTACGGACTCTATGTCGGTGCAGTCGGCGCGGTGTGCGCCGTGGCATGTTCGCTTTGGGCGGTAGCGGCAGCATTGGCGGCGAATCGGCCTCAGCGCTGAAATCTCAGGGCGATGGGAACTCGTGGCTGCCGGACGCTGAGCTTTCGACGGGCTCGTTGAGTCCGTACACGAAGGGGGCGAACACGACTTCGCGGCCGTCCGGGTCACGATAGGTGACTGCCCCGGACGCTTCCCAGTACGGGTGCTGGTCAACGGGTTCCAGCGCTTCCTGTTGCAGGCGTGCGATTGCTGCGTGTTGTGCCTTCTTGTCAGGGAAGTACAGGCAGAGCTGTTCGTGAGGGTCCACGGCGACGGCGTCGACCGCTTCTACGATTTCCATCGTCAGATGCGAGCTGGGCAGGCCGAAGATCGCACCGTTGCTGCCATAGCTGGCGTCGAAGGTTTCATAAACCGGGAGCCCCACCAGTTCACGGTAGAACCGCACTGTTTCTTGGAAGTTCGACGAGCGGCGGGCGAAGCGGATGGCGCCGATCGACGACAACTCGTTGGGCCAGTTTGTGGTCCGGCGGGGTTTATTCACTGCTTCTCCGATCACCGAGCCCGTAAATCTGCACAGCGCTAGTCGTAGTTACGCCGCCGGGTTACAGGCTCGGCGATTATCACAGCCCGATCGCGCCAGCCGCCGCGTCCGCGGTATCCCAGCGCTGCAACTCCGCACCCGAAACCCAAGTCGAATGGGTGCCGCTGGAAATGCGTTCCGGCAGTGGTAATTTGCACACCGGGCCGTCGGCGATTCGGGCAGCGTCGAAGATCGCGCAGTACGAGGCGTCAGCGTTCATGTCGGTGGTGAGGGTGACCAGGTAGCCGTCGTCTTCGCCGGTGCTGCCCTTTCGTGGCGCCACCGCGGTCTCACTTCCGTAGACTCCGTCGCCGAATGAGTAGCCCTGCTGGTTTCCGGTGAGCAGGTCGTGTTTCACCAGTCCGTCGAACAGGAACCAGCCCGGTTTTCCGGTGGCGGCATAGGTGTAGCGGTAGCTGCCTGCGGCGTAATCGGGGTTGATGGTCCCGAATTCGGTGATGGACTCGGACAGTTGCTCTTCTTTCACCGCGCTGGTGACCAGATTGAATCGCCAGCGGTGCAGCCGAGACTGCAGGCGATCCAAGGCCAGGAAGCGAAACAGCTTGTCCCACTTCGTTCCACCGGCGGCTCCGTTTTCGGCGGGATGAGGATCGCCTTCGAAGAACCCGTCGAGCACGATCTCGTCACCATATTCGTAGGCATTGGTGAAGTGCAGCACGAACGTCGGGTCCGCCTCGAACCATCGGATGTCGTCGGTTCCGCCCCGGCGCGGGATCACCGCAAAGCGCGATGGGATGTCGGGATAGAACCGGGGCAGGTGCACATCGTGCTCGAGCAGGCTCGGGTCCCAGAACAACGGGAAATCGTTGAGGATCACATAGTTTTCGGTGAACGCCATGTCGTGCGGTAGCCGCGGCCCGGGCAGTGGGATGTCGACGTAGTGGGCCAGTTCGTTGCTCTCGTCGACCACCCCGTAACGCATGTACGGGTCTTGCTTGCTGTAGTTGAAAAACAGCAGTTCGCCGGTCTTGCTGTCGACTTTCGGATGCGCCGACACGCCCCAGTCGACCGGGAAATGTCCGTTCCAGGTCTCCTTGCCGAGCGTATTAGCCGAGTACGGGTCGATCCGGTACAGATCACCGCACTGGTAGAAGCTGGTCAGCGCGATACCTCGGTGGACGATGACGTCGGTGCTCGATGCGTCCTTCATCCTGGTTCGCGCGCCCCAGCCCTGCTCGCGCTTGGCTAATTGCACCGGCTCGGCCAAACCCGGCCACAGCGGCTCACCCATTTCGTTCTCCGCCAAAAAACCATCAGTGCGGACAAAGCGGTTGCGGTAGAAGGCTTTTCCGTCGCGGAAGCCGACGACGTGCACCATGGCGTCGCCGTCGAATGGGTGATAGGTCTCGAACGCCGGGTGCAGCGGGTTTTCGGTGTTGCGCAGGTAGATGCCGTCCAGGTCGCGGGGGATTTCGCCCGCTACGGGGGTGAGGTCGTCGGCGTCCCATTCGGTGGTCTGCGGGCGCCATGGACCGGTGCGGTAGGGGTGGTCGTCGTCTTCGGGCAGGGTCGACAGGAACTTGCCGACGATCTCAACGTCCATTTTGACCTCCTCCCGGCCCTGAAGGGCCGGGATTCTGACTGGGCCGCTCACGCGGCCCAACCTTGGTTCCCACTTTCGTGAGCGCACCTTGCGGTACCCACATCTTGCGGTGTGGCCCCCGGTCCGGGGGTAGGCGCGGGTCTAGCCCGGGCCAAGACTATGTGAGCAGCGTTATGGTCCGCATGGTCGCCGTGGCCACACGCGAGGCAACGAAACACCGCTTGGCTCTCGCGGTTTTCCTTTGCCGTGTGGCCACACTTGCGGCACTGTTGGCTGCTGTACCTTGCCGACACCTCGACCAGCGTGGTGCCAGAAGCCTTCATCTTCGCTCCCAACCGGCGGGCGAACATGCCCCAGCAGTTGGCGCGGATACCTTTGTTGAGTCCCGCCTTGGCAGCTGCCCCGTTGGGTAGGTACTGGCCGGGGTTGTCGGGGTCCGGTTTGGGTTTGGGGCGACCGACCATATTGCGGACCGGCAGTTGCTCGGCCGCAACGACGTCGTAGTTGGCCGCGATCCTGGTGGTGATCTTTTCGACCCAGTCGCGCCTGCGCCCGGCCACCGTCTCATGCAGGGCTGCGATCCGGTGCACGACAGCCTTGCGGCGGGCACTGCCCTTACAGCGACGTGACTTCTCCCGCTCGAGCCGCGCCACCTTCGCCTGCTCGCGCTTACGCATCTTCGGCGCACGCAGCATCTGGGCGTCCGAGGTGGCAACGGTGGTGGCCACGCCGCGGTCGATACCGATAGCGCGGCCTGTCCTGCCGGCATCGGCTACCGCCGGTTGCGGCGCGGGCAAGCTCACATGCCAGCGACCGGCAGGGCTGCAGGTGATCCGGGCCATGCCCAGCTGTCCCGCCGGCAACCCACGGGACAGCTTGAACTTCACCGGGCCCAGTTTGGGCACCGCAATGTGGGCCCAAGCGCGGTTGTGCACGACAACCTTGGTGTCGCGCACGCAGAAACCTTCCGATACGCCGCGTTTGCGCCACGTCGGCTCTTTGGCGTTACCGTCGAAGCAGGCTCGGGCTGCCCGGTCGAAGTCGCGTAACGCCTGCTGCTGCACCGCCGAGGACCCGCCACGCAGCCACCCGAACTCCTGGCGCGCCTGCGCCAACTGTTTTTGCCGCGCCGCCGGACCCAGCGCACCACGACACGTCGTCCCGCGCGCCCGGTGTTCGCGATACCCGAACTGCTCGACCGCCAGGTTCCACACGTAGCGCGCGTCCGCACAGTGGCGCTCCCGCATAAAAACGGCCTGTTCCTCTGTCGGGTACAGCCGGTAACGGTTAGCCACACCAACAACCTAACTGCGGGTACCGACACATGCGTGCGTGTCGATCATCACCCAATACATCGACCAACAGCGCCGACCACCAAGTGGTCCCGGTAGACCGAAATTGATGCGCTAACCCGGCCCTGAACGGCCAGGCTTGCGCGCTACCACAACTGGTCACGGTCACGCCCTTCTTCGCTGTGCTCACCATTGGATTGGGTCAGCCCTGTTTCCCTGTCGCCTAGCACCTTAATTCGATATCTGTTTATATAGAAGAGTGCCGAATCAAGTCATGGTTGGGCGTCACCGTGGGTTGGGGGTGGCCGCCCTGGCCGAGCCGCAGGCTGTCGAGTTGGCGGCGATGTTCAAGGCGCTGGGGGACCCCGTGCGGCTGCGGTTGTTGAGCTTGATCGCCAGCCATCCGGGTGGTCAGGCGTGCGTGTGCGAGATTTCGTCAAGCTTTGATGTCTCACAACCGACGATCTCCCATCACCTTAAGATGCTGCGTTCAGCCGGGCTGCTGGACTGCGAGCGGCGCGGAACTTGGGTCTACTACTGGGTGATTCCCGCTGCGCTACTGCAGCTTTCGTCGGTACTAAATGTCGATGACCGTTCCATGGAAACCCCGCCGCAGTGCTGCCCATGACCTCGTCGCGCACCACGGACGCATTAGCGGCCAGACTCTCCACACTAGACCGTTACCTTCCTGCGTGGATCGGGATGGCGATGGCCGCCGGCCTGCTGCTGGGCCGATTAAGCTCCGGCCTGGGCAAGGCGTTGAGTGCGTTTGAGGTTGATGGGATTTCACTGCCGATTGCAGTTGGCCTGCTGGTGATGATGTATCCGGTGCTGGCCAAGGTTCGCTACGACCAGCTCGGTGAGGTCACCTCAGATCGCAAGCTCATGGTGTGTTCGCTGGTGCTCAATTGGCTGATCGGGCCTGCGGTGATGTTCGCGCTGGCATGGCTATTGTTGGCGGATCTGCCCGAATACCGCACGGGCCTGATCATCGTCGGGTTGGCCCGCTGCATCGCCATGGTCATCATCTGGAACGACCTGGCCTGCGGAGACCGCGAAGCAGCCGCGGTCCTGGTGGCGTTGAACTCGATCTTCCAAGTCCTCATGTTCGCGGTGCTGGGCTGGTTCTACTTGTCGGTGCTGCCCGGCTGGCTTCACTTGCCCCAGACGGGCATTGACGTCGACTCATGGCAAATCGCCAAATCCGTGTTGATCTTTCTGGGCATTCCGCTGCTGGCCGGATACCTGTCGCGCCGACTAGGTGAACGAGGCAAGGGCCGCCACTGGTACGAGTCAATGTTCCTGCCCCGCATCGGACCCTGGGCAGTGTATGGATTGTTGTTCACCATCGTCATCCTGTTCGCTCTGCAAGGCCACCAGATCACCTCCCGGCCATGGGATGTTGCCCGCATCGCGTTGCCGCTGCTGGCTTACTTCGCGATCATGTGGGCTGGCGGCTACGCCCTCGGGTTCGTGCTCCGGCTCGGGTATGCCCGCACCACCACCCTGGCGTTCACCGCTGCTGGCAACAATTTTGAACTGGCGATCGCGGTGGCGATTGCCACCTACGGCGTCACGTCTGGTCAAGCCCTAGCTGGGGTCGTCGGGCCACTGATTGAAGTCCCGGTGCTGGTCGGACTGGTCTATGTGTCCCTGGCGCTTCGCGCCCGACTTTTCCCGGCAATCCAAGCCGAGTTTAGGAGTAGCCGTTAATGCCCGACAAGCCCAGCGTTCTGTTCGTCTGCATCCATAACGCCGGACGCTCACAGATGGCCGCCGGACTGCTGAGGCATCTAGCCGGGGACCGCATCGAAGTGCGCTCGGCTGGAACCGAACCCGCCGACCAGATCGACCCGGTCGCCGTAGCCGCCATGGCCGAACTCGGCATCGATATCACTACCGCCACCCCCAAAATCCTAACTGGCGACGCGGTGCAGACCAGCGACGTCGTGATCACCATGGGCTGCGGTGACGCCTGCCCTTATTTCCCAGGAGTGTCGTACCGCGACTGGAAACTACCTGACCCCGCTGGCCAACCATTGGAAGCCGTCCGCGCCATTCGCGATGACATCGCCGATTGCGTCCAGGCGTTGATCAGCGAGGTCCTGCCCATCGCCCCGACCGTTTGAACCGCGCCCAGAGAAGGGAATCACCATGTCGCGCCTGCAGTTAGCGCTCAACGTCGGCGACCTCGACGAGGCCGTCACGTTCTACTCCAAGCTGTTCAACACCGAACCGGCCAAGGTCAAACCCGGCTACGCCAACTTTGCGATCACCGAACCTCCACTCAAATTGGTGCTTATAGAGAACCCTGGCCACGGCGGCACCCTCAACCACCTCGGTGTCGAAGTCCAGTCCAGCGACACCGTGCACGCCGAAATCACGCGCCTCACCGACGCTGGCCTGTTCACCGAGGAAGAGATCAACACCACCTGCTGCTTCGCCGCCCAAGACAAAGTGTGGGTCGCAGGCCCCAGCGGTGTGCGCTGGGAGGTTTACACCGTCCTCGCCGACTCCGACGCCTTCGGCTACGCCACCGACCAACCCGACGAGACCTGCTGCACGGCATACCCGTCACCAAGTCCGACGTCGCTGACCTGATCCGGTTGTGGGCCTTGGTGATCGCCGCTACGGCGTTCAAGGAGGGCCGCGTCGCCCGGTGGGGTGGACCGCTGCTGCTAACCGAGACGACTACGAACACGTCAGCGAGCCATACATAGCGAAGTCTCTGACCTCAACGGGGACCCATCATCCCAGGCCCCATCATTCCTGAGCCCATCATCCCTC
>JBEKNM010000043.1:0-14748 GCA_049522835.1 Mycobacterium sp. | reverse complement strand
CTCGGATTCCGCAACCTCACCCGCTACCGAATCGCTCACTGCTCCGCCGCGTCGCACTCCACACCAGGGCAACACGTGGTTGACCAGCGCTGCCGGGTCGACGATCAGGTCGACAGTATCGGCCAGCCGCTGGCAGGTCCGGCGGTCCAGGCCGAGGTCGGCTTCGCCCTTATCCCCCGCGATGACCTGCAGATAGCCCCACGGGAAGGTCAAGGGGCCGGGGACCAGGATGGGAACTCAACGTCGTCGGCCTCGGGCCCATCAATCGGGATCGGAAAACAGCAAGGCAGCTCAACAACCCCTGGGTGCTACCGAAGGAAGTCCGGAAGTTCGTCTGACCGATCACGCCAGACGGCTGGTGCGCCAATCTCTTTCAGCGCGCTGACTTGAAGCCTGCTCCACGGCGAGAGGTCCATCGCACCTGAATCAGCCAACGTGACAAACGATCGCCATTCGATCCATAGGGCGCCCTCGGTCTCGTCGCGGTTCAGGACGACATCGTCCTTCGCCACGACCGCCGCCACCACGGGGCAGTATTCCCATTCGACGATTCCTTGATCGGAAACCGCGCGATAGGAGAAATCCGGCAAGATGGTCCTCAGGTCGGTTATGCCGCAGCCAAGTTCGTGACCGACGACCCGGCGGACAGCACGTTGCAACGACTCGTTCACGCCGGGATGACCACATGCAGAATTGCTGACCACACCAGGCCAAGTCTTCTTAGCGAGTGCCCGCTGGGTCATCAGCAGTCGTCCCCGCTCATCGAAGAGGTAACACGACAATCCCACGTGGAACGGCGTTTGGCTGGTGTGAACATCATCCTTCGGCATCGATCCCGTCGGGCGGCCGGCCGCGTCTAACAGCACGACCAGATCCGTATGCGATCCCATGTCGCCTACCGGGTCCGACTGACCGCGGGTTCGGAATGCAGCAGCTCCTGCACCTCCTGGTCGACTTTGACGGTGAGCGACCAGCGCGCAGTTCGTCTTTCAACACGCGAAATGGTCATCGATCCTCCACGCACCTCGATCGTCCTCCGCGAATTCATTCACTATCGAATAGCGCCGCTGCTGTGAAGAGGCCGCCATGGCTGAAAGGCCTCGGCTACTGGCAGCACCGTACCTGCCATCGCTCCGGCAACATTTTTCACCTCGGAAGGGTTGACCGACGCCGCCTCGACCCGGATCACCGCTTCCTGTGCTGTCCCCACCGGTGGGCTGATGGTCGTCGCCTGACGGCTTTCATCCCAACTCCCATTTAGCGATCTTGTCTAACGCAAAAAAACGATCGTAGCGATCGCGATTAGCGATAGATTAGGAGAATGGAGCTGCGACAATTGGAGTACTTCGTCGCTGTGGCCGCCGAGCTGAACTTCTCCCGGACGGCCCAGCGAATCCACGTCGTGCAATCGGCACTGTCGGCGTCGGTAGGCAGACTGGAAAAAGAGCTGGGCGTCGATCTGTTCGACCGTTCCAAGCGCCAAATCGCGCTCACTGCCGCGGGCGAGGTCTTCCTCGATCACGCCCGCGAAGTCATGCTCGCAGCTCATCGAGCCAAATCGTCAATAGAGGAATACCGCGGAGAGCTGATGACGACGGTCGCGCTGGGCACCTTGATGACCTGGGGAAAGGTGAATCTGCCGGCAGCGCTAGAGGAGTTCCGCCAGTCCTACCCGAAGGTCACCGTCCGCCTGCGGCAAAACACGACCGGGTCAGCCGGGCATCTGGCCGCTATTGCCGACGGCCAAATGGACTTGGCCCTCGTCTCGATCCCCTCGCCACGGTCTCCGCTTGTCACCGTGCGCGAGCTGACACGTGAGCCCATGATGTTCGTCTGCGACGCAACCCACCCCCTGGCACGTCGTAAACGCCTACCACTGGTCGACCTCGCCGGACAAGACCTGATCCAATTCCCGCTCGGATGGGGAATTCGGCAGCGCGTCGATGCCGGTTTTGCTGCTGTCGGGGCCCAACCGGTCAGTGCATTCGAGGTCGCCGACTACGCGATCGCTGCCGAGCTGATCCGACACCGACTGGCAACGACGATCCTGCCCGTCAGTGTGGCCGACCGGTTTCCCGACCTCCGCAAAATCGATTTGGACCCGCCGATGGTGTGGACAATGTTCATCGCCTCCGCAGGCCCGCAGCTCACCAACCGCGCGATTGACGCGCTCACCGACACCATCACCAGACACGTCGACCAGTGATGGCAAAAGCGACACGGGATTTGAGGATCTACCGCGCGCTCGCGCTTCTCGCCGTCACCCTTGGGGCAGGGTGGGAAGCCGGGCGGTCTCATCGAGGTCGACGTCGAGCGCGTTGAGCATCAGCGCCAGGCCGGCGTACCGGCTGATCACCATCAGTACTTCAACGGTGGCCTCGGCACCCAGCGCCTCATGCACTTGATCGAAAACTGGGGGCGCGACACCGCGCGTGGTCACCAGTTCAGTCGTGAGCTGCAGGACCGCAAGTTCGACGGGGTCGAAACCGGCTGTCTTCCAGTCGGAGTCGGAGGTGATGGCCTTGATCTCGTCGCCGCTGACCCCTGCCGTACGCGCGATGTCGTTATGCTGGCCGAGCTCGTAGGCGCAGTCCATGAGATAGGCGGTGCGCAAGACGATGAGTTCGCGCAGCCGTCTGGGCAGCACGGGGCTGGTCAGAGCATCGCGGCCGGCCAGCATCCAACCCGTGTATACCTTCTCGGCGTTGGCCAGAGTTCGGTAGACGTTGAGATTGCCGCGCTCGGTGGTCAGTTCGCGGGCCCGCTCAGTCATCTCTTCAGGCCGACGGTAAGGAATTCGAGTCATCTGGCTTCTCCTGTTCAGGGTTGGAACCGGGTCGCGACGTCGACGTCGAGATCGGCCGCGTTGAGCACCAACGCCAGCCCGTAATAACAGCTGACGATCATCAGCAATTCGGTCAGCGCCTCGTCGCCGAAAACGGCACGGGCCGCCGCGAAGGAGGCGTCCCCAAGTCGGTGGGTGCTGCACAACTCGGTGACGACGTCGACTGCAGCACGTTCAGTGCTACTGAAGCCGGCCGCGTCGAGATCCCCGGTACCGACGAGGGCGTCGATCTCTTGCGCGGTCAGCCCGACAGTGCGGGCCAGGGCCAGGTGCTGGCCAAGCTCATAGGGTGATTCCTGCAAATGGGCCACCCGAACGATGATCACTTCGCGCATGCGCGCGCTGAACGTGGGGCTGTCGAACAACTCGTCGACCATTTCGGTCCATCCGCCAAACACCTTGGGGGCGTTGCCGATCAGCCGGAACACGTTGAGGTTGCCCCGGCGAGCCGCCCACTGGCGGATAGGCTCCGGTTGCTGCTCGAGGTTGGCGAGCGGGATTCGTGACATTGAATATTCCTTTTTCACTCGGCGGCGAGCGTAAATGTCCAGTCCAGGGTGACGAACGGCTCGTCGACGTTCGTTCCGTCTGGGGCGATACCGGGCTCGTGGCGAACGAAATCGGCCTGCAACGAGGTTTGGTCCGCGAAGACCGCGTCGCGACCGATATAGGGATCGTCTTGCAAGAACAGTTGCGTGATCAACGTTTGGTAGCCGTCGGCATGGAACCAGAAGTGCACATGTTGTGGTCGCATCACGGATCGATTGGCGGCGCGCATGATCTCCCCACACGGGCCGTCGGTCGGGACCGGGTAATAGCGCGGTGTGATTGAGCGGTACCAGAACTTGCCGTCGTCGTCGGTGGTCAGCAACGCACGCATGGCGAGCTCGTTGTGCAGTTTCTCCGTCTGCTGAACGTCGTAGAAGCCTTCGCCGTCGCTGTGCCAGGTGTCCACATGGGCGCCGGCGATCGGCTCGCCCTGTTCATTGACGACCCGGCCGGTGACGAACATCGGTGTGCCCGCAACGCCATTGGAGATGTCGTCCCCGTTAGCGGCCGTCGGACGGCCCTCGACGTAGAACGGGCCGAGCAGAGCCGAGTCCGTGGTCGATCCGCCGGCGTGTTCATTGATCTTGTCCAACAGCATGGACAGGCCGAGTATGTCAGACGCCAGCACAACCTCCTGACGGGTCGGGGTGGAGATTTTTCCGAGACGTTCGATGAAATCCATTGCGGTGAACCACTCGTCGCCGGTCAGCCGCACTTCCCGCGCGAAATCATGCAGGTGCTGCACCAGGCTGACGAACAGTTGACGGAAGCGCTCATCGGTGGAGGTGTCAAAGGTCCGTTGCACGGCCTCGGTGATTGTTTGTTCGGTCAGATTGCTCGACATGTCCTTATCCCCTCTTTCGGATCTCCCGGAATTGAGTGACTCACGGATTGATGACTACGCGGCCGGCGACATGGTCGGCGACAGCTTGGTATGCCGCGGCGCTTTCCTCGAGGGAATAGTGGGCGGCGATGGGAAGTGGCCGAAACTCTCCGGAGTCGAAGTGGGGCCCCATCTTCTGCAGGCGCCGCGCGGAGTCGACGACGGTAAGTTTTGTGCTGTCTATGCCTAAGATCCGGGTTTCGTTGTGGTACAGGGCCCTGAGGTCGATTTCGACGGCGAGCGGACCGACAACGCTGATCACCACCAGCCTGCCGCGGAGGGCAAGTGAGGCCAGCGCAGCCGACGTCGTCACACCGCCGACAGCGTCGTATACGACCTCGACACCTGCGCCGCCGGTCAGTTGCTTGACCTGCGCGCCGACATCGGCGGCGGGGTCGAGGACGATGAAGTGGTCGATGACAGCCGCGGCCGGCGTTTCTGGACCGGGTGCATGACGATCCACACCGATCACCTTCGCGCCGAGGGCGTGAGCGATCTGTGCGACCGCGCCGCCCACTCCCCCGGAGACGCCGAAGATCGCGATCGTTTCCCCGGCAACCAGCTGCGCCGTCTCCACCGCCCCATACCAAGCCACCACGAAGTTGACCCCGACGGTGGAGGCCTCATCGAAACTGAGCCGCTCGGGCTTACGTACCAGCGCCTGCACCGGCACCGACATCAACTCGGCGTGCGACCCGTCGCGGGTGAACCCGACGTCACCGCCGGTGCCCCACACTGCAGCGCCGTGCCATTCTGGCGGTCCGCTGACCACCACTCCGGCGAAATCACGTCCCGGTGTGCGCGGCAGCACGGTCCAGTCCATGCCGCCGGCAACGTTTTTCACGTCAGACGGGTTAACCGACGCGGCCTCGACCCGGATCACCGCTTCCTGCGCTGTCCCCACCGGATCCGGCAGATCCGCGACATGCAGGACAGCAGGTTCGCCGAACTGATTGAAACGCAGGGCCCGCATGATCATGTCCTCCTGTGAGCTGATGTTGGTCTCCTAACGCCCTCAAGACAACACCCAATAATTGATCGCGTCCAACGAAGAAAAGTGATCGCAATAATCGTGATTTGCGATCTGCCCGCCGCGCTGGAAGAGTTCCCGCCGCCTCAACCCGTTGGTGACGGTTCGCCTGCGGCAAAGCCTCACCACGAACCACCTTTGCCTCAAACGAGCCGAGGCTGACCAAATCGCCTTCGGCACACCGGGTCTGCATCGATAACAGATGGCAGAGCTATTATCTATTCCAGGATGACTATCTATTCCAGGGTGCTGTCGACGGCGGAGAGCGGAAGGCCGACATGACGGGTGGGCGGTCGCGGGCCGTGCGAGTTACAGACCCGCGTCCGATCGGGCGTGGCATCGAGCGGCCCGAACAGGTCCTCGTCGACCGAGACGGAAGAATCTATGCATCTGACAAAGGATCGGCGGTCGCGGAAATCCTCGGCGAGAACGCTATACGGCAAATCGGCCGAGCGGGCGGCGACCCAAATGGGATCGCCCTCGATCGCCAAGGTCACTTCTTGATCGCGAACTTCGGCGACGGAGTCCTGCAGGACCTCGATCCGAAGAACGGCTCGATCACGACGATAGTCAACGGCGAGGTTGAGGGCCGACCACTCAGATGGCTGAACTTTGTCTTGGTCGATTCCTTCGGCGCAATGTGGTGTTCAGTCAGCACGATGAGTGACGATCTCATCAGCACTATTGCTCAAGGAACCGCGGATGGCTACATCTTTCGGGTGGCACCGGACAGGTCGTCGGCGCGCGTCGTAGCCGAGGGAGTCAACTTCCCAAACTGTATGGCGTTGGACGTCGATGAGCAGTTTCTCTACGTCGCGCGCACCGTGGCCGCCGATGCCGTTCGATTCGAGATCAGGGGCGAGTCACTAGGCGAGGAGGAGCGTTTCGGCCCCCCTCTGGGCGCGCGACGACCAGACGAATTCGGTCCGGCTGCGGCCTCGCTAATGGCCGATCCCGACGTCGGTCGGCGATGGGCGATGGCAGATGGCTGCGCATTCGACGCGCACGGAAACCTTTGGGTGACACTCGTACTCCCCAACCGCATCGTGGCGATCAACCCACAGGGCGAAGCGACCGTCGTGGTCGAGGACGTAGCCGGCGAGCTCCTCAACGCGCCGACGAGTATCGCCTGGGGCGGTGACGATATGCGCGACGTGTACATCGGCTCGATAACCACGCCATACGTACTCAAAGGCAGAAGCTCTGTACCCGGAATGTCGATGATCCACCAACGCCAACTCACCAAGTGAGCCAGACGGAGGCGTGATGGAATCTTCCAGTCTTGGTCACGTCGTTCGTGAAGGCGCTAGTCGTAATCGCCGCCGGAGAAGCGGGCGAGCATGTCTTCGTTCATGCCCCAGAGGTCGTGGATGATGGCGCCTCCGTCGACGATCAGCGTCTGTCCGGTAATGCGTTCAGCTAGCGACGACAATAGGAACAACACCGCGTTCGCGATGTCGCGCGTCCTGGGCGGCGCGAGTGGATTGACGGCGTTCACGGCCCACTGCCCTTCCGGCCAATCTTCATTGCCGGCGCCCACGTTTCCCGGAGCGACGGCGTTCACCCGAATACCGTGACGGCCAAGTTCCTGAGCGAACGTCTTGGCCAACGAGATCACGCCTGCTTTCGCGGCCCCGTACGGCGCGTGCATTGCCGCCGCGTTGATCCCGTCCACCGACGCCAAGGCCACCATCGCCCCGCCGCTGCCCTGCTCGATCATCTGACGGCCGACCGCTTGGAACAGATAGAAGACCTGGCTGAGGTTGTTTTGGATGGTCCAATTCCAGTCACTCAACGTGAACTGCTCCGCCTTGTTCCATTTAGCTCCGCCAATGATGTCAACGCAGACGTCTATCGAACCGAGGTAGGCTGCCGCCTCCCGGACGGCGCGCTCGACTTGATCCGGCTCGGTCATGTCCGCGACGATTGGAAAGGCCTTGCCCCCAGCATGTTCCACCTCTTCGACGATCGCCCCGGCGCGGCCGGCATCGATGTCGACGCACGCCACCGATGCGCCCGCCTCGGCAAGCCGCAGCGAGCACAACCGCCCGTGCCCGGCCCGCTCGGGGATGTAGCCTGCACCGGAGACCAGTGCGCCCTTTCCACTCAAACCGAGATCAATCACGTCGCCCCCGCCCTCAGATCGTCACGCTGGCGCCGACGTGATGACGCTCGGCGACTGGCGACACAGGTGCCAGCCACAAACCGACAATCGCGTCGAGCAACCCGGCACCGGCGGACTGCCAATCGCTGCAAGGACTTTGACGGCCCTCTGCGAGCCCGCGTTCGTAGTCGGCGCAGGTGTGCATCAGCAGATTTCGGGCCATGATGTTGCGTTGCACAAGCAAGAGCGGCGGCAAGTGCGGCAGGCAGCGGTTGATCCCCTCGACAACTTGCACCATCGTGGGCGAGGTGAGGGCTTCTTTGGTGACGATGCGGTGGTAGACGGGGTCGGCCATTGCCTGAGCAGCAAACCGCGCGTACCAGGTGGGGTTGCCGAGGGCTTCCAAATGGTCGGTGAGCGGCCAGATCAGGCAGGCCACCCAGTCCCGCAGGTCCGTGGATTTCTTGGCCACCTCCAACTTTTGTTCGCGCAACGCCAGAATGGCACCGGCATGCTTCCGCTCGATGGCGCGCACGAGATCGGCTTTGGTGCCGAAGTGATAGCTGACCGCCGCGTTGTTCCCTTGCCGAGCCGCTTCGCTGATCTGGCGGTTGGTGACCGGAATAATGCCGTGTAGGGCGAATAGCTGCTCGGCCGCGGAAAGGATCGCCTCGCGCGTTTCGTCAGATCGCCTGCGCCGCAGTCGGGGGGCGGACGTAGTCACCGATTCACCGGTCCCCGGTGGCCCGCGACGTCACAGCCGCGACTGACCCTTCGCGGATTTGCAGACTCGTCACTTGCCCCAGTCCTCGTCGACATCTGCGATCACGACCCACAGTCCGTCTGTCACGGCCACCTCCGAGATGTGCGTTCCACCATGCGCACACTAAAGCAATCTGTTGATTTAAATCAACTCGTTGATTTAGATCTGTGATTGTTGTTCACTTGGAGCCGATGGCCCACCTAACAGCGGAGACGAGGCTGAATTCACGCGGCTACTCGGGGTCGCTGGATCTACTCGCGCCTGATGTGCCTGTGCTATCGCAAAACGCTGCGACGCAAGGTGCCCCGACCACCTTCGTGCTACGCGCCGGCGAAATTCATGACTGGGCTCTGGGCGGTATAGGCGACGGTGCCGGCTACGGCTCGCAGATTTACCAGGAGCTCGCATCTAATTACGGTCCCATCAATTGAAGGCATCATCGCGCTTCTCCGTGTCGGAGCGGCTCGGCGAAAGGATGAAGGACATTGAGTAACACCATCGACATCGATCCTGCGGTCGAAAGCCGGAGCTCGGGGATCATTCCGGTCTTCAACCCGTCGACCGAGGAGCAGATCACGGAGGTCGTCGATTCCGACCAGGCGACCGTCGACGCGGCGGTGGCCCGGGCACGCGAGACATTCGAGTCCGGTGTCTGGCGCAAAGCGCCCGCCGCGCACCGCGCGAACGTGCTCTTCCGCGCCGCAAACATCATCAAGGAGCGCACCGAGGAGCTCGCTGCTCTCGAGGGCAATGACAACGGCATGAACTTGGTGGCCGCGCGACACATCATCTCGGTGTCGCTCGACATGCTGATGTACTACGCCGGCTGGGTCGGCAAGATCCACGGCGAGTCGAGCAATGTCGTTTCCGACGGCCTACTCGGCGAGTACGAGAACTACCACAACTTCACTCAGCTCGAGCCGGTCGGCATCGTCGGTCTCATCATCCCCTGGAACGGGCCCTTCTTCGTCGCGATGCTCAAGGTCGCGCCCGCCCTCGCGGCGGGCTGCAGCTGCGTCCTCAAGCCCGCCGAGGAGACGCCGCTCACCGCGCTGAAGCTGGAGGAGATCTTCCGCGAGGCGGGTCTGCCCGACGGCGTCCTGAATGTCATCACCGGCTACGGCGAGACCACGGGTGCGGCGCTCACCGCTCATCCGGACGTCGACAAGATTTCGTTCACCGGGTCAACGGAAGTCGGACGGCTGATCGTCAAGGCGGCCGCCGGCAACCTCAAGCGCCTGACGCTCGAGCTCGGCGGCAAGTCACCGCTGATCATGTTTGACGACGCCAATCTCGAAAAGGCGATCATGAGGGTCGGCATGGGCCTGCTTGCCGGCTCCGGGCAGAACTGCTCCTGCACCTCGCGCATCTACGTCCAGCGCGGCATTTACGAACAGGTCGTCGACGGCCTCGCCGCCTTCGCCCAGATGCTGCCGATGGGCGGCAGCGATGATCCCGACTCGGTCCTCGGGCCGCTGATCAGTGAGAAGCAGCGCCAACGCGTGCAAGGCATCGTGAACGACGGCGTGGCCGGCGGCGCGCAGGTGGTGACGGGCGGCAAGGTGATGGAGCGCCGCGGCTATTTCTATGAGGCGACGATCGTCACGAACACCACGCCCGACATGCGGCTCATCCGCGAGGAGATCTTCGGGCCGGTCGGTTGTGTGATCCCGTTCGACGACGAGGACGAGGTGATCGCCGCCGCGAACGACACGGAGTACGGGCTCGCCGCCGCCGTGTGGACCGAAAACCTCGGCCGCGCCCATCGCGTCGTGAATGAACTTCGCGCGGGCCAGGTCTGGGTGAACTCCGCGCTCGCGGCGGACCCCGCGATGCCGATCTGCGGCCACAAGCAGTCGGGCTGGGGCGGCGAGCGTGGCCGCAAGGGCATCGAAGAGTACTTCAATACCAAGGCGGTCTACATCAGCCACTGATCAGGTGGCATCACAGTCCATGAATCCCCCTGTCCGCGCGCAATGTTGAAGGCAACCCCCCAAGCCGACTGGTTCCACGGCGACTCAACGCTTTGTTGATGCCGCAAGGCGAGCTGCGGGATTTTCTGCGGTAGGCGGGATCTGCGCCGCGCCGACCCTAGCGCCGCCCGTAGCGACTAAGCAAGACTGAGGCGATGACCTCCTTAGCCGAGCAGGCGCTATTCGTCTTCCTCCGTGCGCACGACAAGATCTACCAAGCCACGAACGGCTGGATCGGGCATCGGTTGCCGGGTGCGCCGCCCAGCCTGCTGCTCCGTACGGTAGGCGCCAAGACTGGTCAGGCACGCACAAACTCGCTGTCCTATGCCCGGGATGGCGATGACTATCTGGTCGTGGCGTCGAAAGGTGGCGATCCCAAATCGCCTGGCTGGTATCACAATCTGAAAGCCAATCCCAACGTCGAGATCAATGTCGGCCCAAAGCGTTTCCCCGTCAAAGCGCGCCCGGTGCTCCCCGACGATCCCGACTACGCGCGACTGTGGCAGATCGTCAACACGAACAACGCCAACCGTTATATCGCGTATCAGAAGAAGACGTCGCGGCCGATTCCAGTGGTTGCTCTGACAGCGACGGTCTGACCAGAATGGCCGGGCCGGCGAAAGCGTTGCGAGCCGGTCTTCAGTTCGGCGCACCGGGGGTGCTGCGCCTGGAAGAGTGCGCAGACCTGGTCGTTATTGACCTAAATCCCGACGGGATGAAGGCTCCCGGCTTAAGCCGTTGGGCCCAGGGCTTCGGCGGTGGCGGCCAGTGCCGCGAGATGCTCGTCGACCGACGCGAGCCCCGCGCCCATTGTGTTGACGGACAGGTGGGTGGCGCCGGCGCGGCTCCACTTCCCGACATCATCGAGCAGTGTGTCCAGGCCATCGGGGGCCCAGGTGGCTCGGCCCTCCATGCCTATCGCGGCCGGATCACGTCCGGCTGCGATCGCCTCGGCGTCGACAAGGGCCTTGGCCTCGTCGAGCTTCGGCCCGGGCGCCACCATCGGAAACCATCCGTCAGCGAGGCGACCGGCGCGCCGGCACGCCCGTGGCGCCGCGGCGCCGAACCAAATCGGGATGGGCCGCTGAACCGGCAACGGAGCCAAGCCGGCGCCGGTCACGCGCTCGCTGGGCCCGTCGTGGCTGACGGTCTGTTCGGTCCACAAGCGGCGCATCAGGGCGACCTGTTCTTCGCTGCGCGTGCCGCGGTTCGAAAAGTCCTTGCCTAACGCTTCATATTCGACGGCGTTCCAGCCCAGCCCCACTCCGAGGCGGAAGCGGCCGTTGGTCAGCAAGTCCACCTCGGCCGCCTGCTTGGCCACCAGCACCGTTTGGCGCTGCGGAAGGATAATGATGCCGGTCACGAGCTCGAGCTCGGTGATGGCGGCGACGTAGCCGAACATCACGAACGGTTCGTGGAATGTGTTGTGAACGTCGTAGAAGCCTGCCCACCCTGGGTGGACCGCCGGATCGGCACCAACCACATGGTCGTAGGCAAGCAGGTGAGCGTAACCGAGCTGCTCGACACCCTGGGCGTAGGCGCGCACCGCACCAACGTCACCGCCGAACTCGGTCTGGGGGAATACGACACCGATCTGCATCAGGTGCTCCAACCTGTCGACCCGATACGGACATCCGGAACGTACCAAGAATGCCGGCAAGCTCGACCAGCGGGATGCTCAGTTCCCGCATGCACGCCAAAATCGGTCGAATTGTCTGCCAAAGTCCGACAAAGGCGGAGAACCGGCGCGTCGAAGTTTATGATCAGGTGGCGAGGGGCCACCAGATTACGGTTCATATTCAAACTGAACGGGATGTGTGATCCCCTCGCCCTGGCGCCCATCGGCGAAGCCGAGCGGAGGAACTCTACTTAATCGCGATTCCGATGGGTGCCCCTTCAATGCATTCACCCACCAAAACCGTCAATGGGCAGCCCCAAACACTTGCCATAAGACCACGCCCGTTACCCTGCAGGGCGAGACCAAGCCGCAATGCTATCTGCGACAAATGCTGGGAAGCGCCAACTTTCGCGCCGGGCCGGTGATGGCGTTCATGGGCGGAAACCTCTGTTATCAGTGGCCAGTCCGCGTCGACGTGCGGTGGGGTTGGCGCCTAGACCGGGTCGTGTCATGAGGCTGTCGAATCTGTCTTCGGAGGCGGTTTCGGGGGCGTCGTCGGAGGTGGCGCGCAGGAACCGGTCCGGCAGGGCCAGTTTGATGATCGTGCGCAGGGTGAGTAGGTATTGGTAGGCCAGCGGTCCGGTGGTGTAGGGCAGGTCATATTTGGCGCAGACCGCCCGCACCCGTTGGGCGATCTGCGCGTAGCGGTTACTGGGCAGGTCGGGGTAGAGGTGATGTTCGATCTGGTAGCAGAGGTTTCCGCTCATGAACGCCATCACTGGGCCTGCGCGAAAGTTGGCGCTTCCCAATATTTGTCGCAGATACCACTGCGGCGTTGTCTCGCCCTCCAGGGTATCGGGGGTGAATTTCTCGGCTCCGTCGGCGAAGTGGCCGCAGCAGATCACCGCGTACGCCCACAGGTTTCGCAGCAGGTTGGCGACCGCGTTTCCGAAGAGGACGCGCCGCCAGCGCCGCCCGCCGAGCGCGGGGAAGAGCAGGTAGTCTTTGCCTGCCTGTCGGCCGATTTTGCGGAGCAAAGCTCGGGTGTGAGCGGATTTTTCGGCGTCGGTCCCCCCGCGCTCTTGTTCGGAGTGCAGATCGTGCAGCGCGATACCCCATTCAAAAGTAACCGCCAACAACAGATGTCGCAGCGGCTGCAGCAGGTTGCTGGGCTTCCACTGTTGGTCCCGGGTGACCCGCAGAACGCCGTACCCGAGGTCGTCGTCGACGCCGACGACGTTGGTGAACACGTGATGACGGTAGTTGTGGGAGTACCTCCATTGTGAGGACAGCCCCACCATGTCCCACTCCCAGGTGGTGGAGTGGATTTCGGGGTCATTCATCCAATCCCACTGACCGTGGCCGATATTGTGGCCCAGTTCCATGTTCTCGATGCTCTTGGCCGCGGCCAGTGCGAGCGTCCCGAGCACCCACCCGGTCTTGGTTCGGCTGGCACCGATCACCACACGGGCGGCGAGGTCCAGGCAGCGTTGAACAGCGATGGTGCGCTGGATATACGCCCTGTCGTTCTCACCGCGCGAATCCTCGATGTCGAGACGGATCCCGTCCAACTCGACGGCGAGTGCCTCGACGTCCGCGGCGCTCAGATGGGTGTATTCGGCGACGTCTGCGATGGCCATTAGTGCCTCACCAGATGATCGGACGAGATGCGTGCCCGGGCACGGATCGGGCCGCGGGATGGCGGGCCTTAACCGGGTCGGCGGAGGACAGGAGCTGCACGAAGCGGTCCTCGATGTAGCGGAACGGCTGCGTCGCGGCCAGGAACGTCTGCAGCGCCGAGAGCAGCTGGGTTGGGGCGGTTTCGTGCGGGTAGTGCCCTGCGTCGGCGATCTCCACGGTCACCGCGTGGGGGATACGTTCGGCGAGGGCGTGGTGGTGCCGTGGGGGGATGGTTTTGTCGTTGGCACCCCAGGCGACCAGCAGCGGGACCTCGCTGAGTAGGCCGAGTTGGCGGCCGGCGCTGACCGTCTGCCCGCGCCAGTCGATGACAGTGCGCGCCGTGCGCAGGAACGCTCGTCGTTGGTGCTCGTCGGTCAACCCGCGCAGCACGTCGGCGAGCACGCGGGCGTCGGACTGTCCGATCAGCGCCGGCAGGACACCGAACAGTCGCTGGGTCAGCGCCGCCGGGATCGTGCTGAGCCCGGCGACGACCGTGTCAGCGCCGGGCAGAGTGGCCGCGCGCAGGAGGGGGGTGACTTCGGCGCCGAGACCGCCGCTGCTGATCAGCACAATGCGCTCGGTGCGTTCCGGGAACTGATAGGCGCTCTGCAACGCGACACCGCCCCCAAGGCTGTGACCGACAATGCTCGCCCGCGGATAGCCCAGCGTGAGCAACAGATCACGCATCGCGCAGGCATGCGCCCCCAACGAATAGTCCCCGGCCGGCGCGTCCGACCCGCCATGGCCGGGGAGATCAGGCGCAATCACCGTGTGGGTGCGCGCCAGGCCGGGGATCAGGTGCCGCCAGGTGCGGCGCGTACCGCCCAGACCATGGATGAGCAGCACTGCTGGCCCGGATCCGGCCTTCGTATAGGAGATCGCGCCACCGGTCAGCGGCATTCGATCTTCCACCACCGATGCCGCCGACGGTTTCCGGGCGGTAACCCCCGACGCCGTGTGCTGGGTGCGCTGGGTGACAGTCCCCTGGGGACGCGTACGCATAGTGACCTTGCAAGACGGGGATCACCAAGGTGCCCGGTTGCGAGCAATCGCTCTCACGCTGTCGCCGGAGGGACAGGGGTTCCGGGCCGGCTGGAGTCTCAACCAACACTGATTCTACGCGTCTTTGGCATGGGGCTCGGGTCGTGAGAGGTTGTTCTCACCCGGGTTTCGGGCCACCAGCAGGTGGGTGCAATGCGACGGTCAACGAGGCGCTCGGATAGTGGTCGACGCGTTCCCATTCTGCGAGAACCGGGGATGGGGGTCACGTCGAGCACGCTCACTCGCAACCTTTACCTGAACA
>JBEKNM010000042.1:0-15025 GCA_049522835.1 Mycobacterium sp. | reverse complement strand
CCCCAGGCGGACGTCGAGGAAATCCGGGTCACTCGCGCGCCGCTCCCACATCCGCGTGCCACCGATGACAGTGTCCAGCATCTGCGGGTCACCGTTGACGAAGAGCTGACTGCGTCGCTGCTCCTGAGTGGCGCGCTGCACTTCGTCGCGGTCGTCGTCGAGTTGGCGCAGGTAGCTCCGACGCAGCTTTTCTTGTTCCCCCCAGCTGATCCGGCGCCCCCGCCCGAGGCGCCCGCTGAACATGAGCGTGCCGAACCCGACCAGTCCGATCATCGGGAAGAATCCGGACTGCAACGACCGAATCCCCGACGCATACATCACCACTAGGGTGCCGACGATTCCAATCAGCAGCGCGGGAAGCGCAATCATCAGCAGGATGTTGCGCGGCTCACGCTCAGGCAGCGCCAGCGGCGCGGCGATCCCGATTCGAACGGGCGGAACGCTCGGCGGTGGCTTGCGGGAGCCGCGGACGAAACCTCGTTTGGACATACCTAACCCCCGACGGGTGCTTCGTTGGATTCGGGAATGGGCGCCACCGCACCGCCTCCAGACACGGCGTCGCGCGCCACTAGGGCAGCTTCGCGGCTGATTGCCGGTCCGGCCGCGAAGGTACGCACAATCGGCCATGGTGCTTGCACGGCATAGCGGGCATCGAGCCCTAGCGCCTGCAAGGTCGGATGATCCGACTGGATCCCATACCGAACACCCTGGGGCGAAAGCCAATACAAACTTTCTCGAGTGCCGGCCGTGGCTACGCCACTGGTCGTCGCTACGAAGTTCGCAGCGCCCGGCAGCACCAATGTCTGGTGCGCCTCGGCTGAATCGGGATCGCGATTGTCGCGGACCAGTTGCACCAGGTGAGAGTCCATGCTGATCGGGATCGGCAGCCCCCGCCCGGTGAAGATCGTGATCCTGGCCTGCGGGTCGCTGGACTGCTTCTCCCACCCGACGCAGGTCACCGGATTAGCAGAGGTGTCAATGAAGTCCAGCTTGCCCGACGGGTAGTAGTCGACGTCGAGCACATCGACTACCGGGATGTGGATCAGCTTGTCCGGGGCAACCAGCGTTGGCGTCGTCGAGCCCTGGGGGTCCCCGGTGCGCAACAGATCCGCGACGAAGCCGGTGATCTTCTGCACACCGCCCGGCAGCAGCACATAAAAGCCGTTGACTTCGCCGCTCGCGTCCCGGGATTCCAGCACGCTGCCGACCATTGTGCTGGGCAGCCACCGGGACCGTGTTCCTGCTTCCGGGATTGCCGGTAAGACAAGAGGTTCCGTTGACGGGATGGCGTCGAAGAGAGGGTTGGAAATTTCGATCGGATACGTCACCCCTGGATCGAGGCCGAGATTGAATGTCACCGATCGGTCGGTCGGGTCAATGCGCGATCGTTGCCCTCGCCAGATCACATAGGTAGCGCCCTTATGGGTCGCCAGGACTGCCTGAGTCGGGCCCATCGCCGCGGCCCGGCCGAACGGCGTGAGCTGGCCGGCGATGGATGTCACCACCGGAGCCGTCCCGCTGCCCCGGGCAGCCGCGGTATCGCAGACCGACCATGCCGATACGGCGCTCGACGTGATCGGCAGGCTGTTTGGCACACCCGGAATGCCGATCAGTGGGCCCGTCGGGTATTTGGCGATCTCGTTCGCCTTGACCCAGGTTGGGCTGGCGGAATTGCCGACTGCCAACCGCGCGGAGGTCAGGTTGAGCGCGGGGTAGAGGCGCCCATTGATCTTCGCGTAGACCGCGCCGGTGTCGCGGTCGCCGATGATGGCCGACTCACCGATCAAACCCGCCGGCCTCATGAAATGAAGTAAGGCCATCCAGCCGACACCGATGACGACGAGCACGATCGACAGTGCGACCGCCGCTTGCTGTTTGCGATCGTCATGCTTCATCCGCACCGAAAACCTGGTGATCGCGGCTCGCAAGCGCCGGTTGTAGAACAGGTGCCCTGAATTCTGGTCCCGGTTGGACAGATTGAGTGGCACAGTCTTGCTCCTTCTTGGGACGTCCTCTCTTCCTTTTTGGGAAGTCCGTTTTTGGGAAGCCCTTTTTTTGGGACGTGATGCCGATCCTGCTACTGGATCGACGCCGGCATCACTTCAGGTGGCCGCCGTACCTTGCCTGGTTCTCGGCCTCGGCCTCTTCACGTAGCGCTGCGATCGCGAGGTTCAACCTGTCGGCCAACTCTCCATGGGAATAACCGGTCATCACGCCCCGGTGCAACGCCAACTTGAGCAACCTGCCGTCGGAATTCGCTACGGCGTGAATATCACCCAGGTCCACACTGTAGGTAATGGTTTCGGCTTGGGCGACGAGGGCTTCCCACTTGTCGGCCGCCTCGTTCAGTTCACGCAGAACTGATTCGACGAGATCTCGGTCCTTCAGGTCGCTCCGCTCCCTGCGACTGCCCGATCCCGACACGATGCCAGTATCGTCGCCCCCTCCCACCTGCGTCAATTCAGATTCGGGGGCCGTATTCCCGCCTCCGGACAGGCTGCGAGGGTGGTCGCCACACCTTAGAACGGCTGCTTCGCGGCCCACCGGCTGGCCGGTGGCGCGCTGAGTTTCTGGAACCAGGCGAAGTGATAGTTCGCCGCTATGTAGTCTCCGATGACCATGGCCTCGGTGGCAGCCAACAGCAGACAGTTGAGCAGGAGCGCGGGATCGACATCCGGATACTGGCCCAGCAGTCGGTATCGCGCAGTATCGAGATGCACCCGCAGCACATCGACTTCTTCATGGACGACGCCGGTTCCCGCAGCAGCGGCCCTGGCCAGCGTGTGCACCATCCGCGGCAGTCCGTCGCGCCAGTGCGTCGCTTGACCCAGCACCCATCCCAGATCTTCAATGGCCGGCAGATCGCGCGGCCGCACCGAGGAGTGCGTCGCAGCGAAATCAACCGATCGGCCCAAGGAATCGCCGGGTGCGTAGGAGGCCGCGCATGTTGTGTCGCCGACCAGCGCGGGGGCGTTGCCGCTCCGCCGTTCAGGTTCCAACAACCGCACGCCTTCTGGAAGCGTGATACCCGGCGGTATCCAACCGTGGGCGAGGTCGGTGACCAATACCGTCGTGCCGGTCGCCTTGTCGCCGACCGCCCAGCTCAGCCCCGGTTCTTGGCGAACTACGTACGCGAGAAGTCGCTGCAATCGTTCGCTGTCGGATTCGGACTCAACTGCAGGCACTGGGGCCCCTGAGGCCTCCGGGACATCTGCGACTTGCGGTTCCGGCGCCTGGGCAGCGGTGCCGCCGGCAGGGGCGCGGTGCCGACCCTGCGCTGCGGATTCATGGTCTTCGTCAGCTGCCGGGCCGGTGGTCTCCCAGTGCGGCGGCGGAGCAGTCACGGGAGGCGCAGCCACCGCGGGTTTCACCGTCTTGATGGCGGACACGATCTGCGTCCTTGGCATCTCAGCTGTCACGGTCCGCAAGTGACGAATTGCCGACTCGACTCGTCGCGTCGCGCGGGCGCGGGCGTCGTCTATGACGCGGGCCTCCTCTGCCTGCCGGGCCGAATCAGCCATTCCCCATCGCCTGATGATCTTGAGCTCGTCGTTGGCGGTGCTGACGATCCGCTGCAGATCGATCTTGAGATACTGTGCGAGCGTGCCGTTTTCGGCATTGATCGTCGACAGCTCGTCAGGCCAAAGGCCACCTATCACCCAGGGGGTGCAATCGATAGGAGAGCTGAAGGCCGGAATCGTGAGGGATTCTCGGGTCGCTCTCCGGAGGCGCTTGCGCGCCGTTATCCGACCGAAGATCGCCACCAGCTAAGCGTACCGGGATCTATCGGTGTGCTTCGCGAGCGGTGAATTGTGCGGCTGCGATGGGCTGGGTAGCGTGGGGACATGGCTGATTCTGCGCTGCAGCAGCAACTCGACGAGGTGCGTGCCATGCTCGGCCGGGCGCGAGAGTTGTTTGGCGCCAATCCTATCGAGCCGCCAACCGATATCGCACCCGATCCCGGTACCGTCAAGACTTGGCTTCTCTAAGCTGTCAGCCCATTTCAGACCTATTTCGCACGGCTCAATCCGCGTTGTCGCGGCGGCGTAGTTGATGCGCCAGCAGCTTCTCAATCGCCGAATCGAGATCGTGAGGGGTGGGAACCTCCGCAGACGGGGTGTGCCCGGCCGCGACGATCTCGGCGCGCACTTCAAGTAACGCTTTGAGGCACGAGACATCGGCTGTCAACAGAATGCCCTCTGCCAGGGTATCGGCGTCGGTGTCCATCGCCTCCGCGCTCAACGCAACGCTGTGCATATATCCGCCGCGGCAGGAGCGGACCAGGATGTGTCCGCTTGGGTGAACGGTGTCAAAGGCAGAATTGGCGTCTGTCATCGACCGCCGTCAACGATGCCGCCAAGATCACCGGCAGCATCCTTTTCGTGCTGTTCCCACATGGCCGCCGACGTAGTCAGTTTGTGCGCCATATCGGCGTGGTCGTCGGCTTGTTGCTCGTAGCACTGGCGTCTCAGCTCGAGCAGCTCACGTCCCGCATCGCGAAGCTCACCGAAGATCGGCCCGAGCGAGTCCAGGCTCGCCTGGATCGCGGCATGCGATGCCGGAATGGTCCGCAAGTAGTCCGAGGTCTCCTGATGATGTCCAGCGGCTTCACGTAATTGCGCGGGCACTACATGGATTCGATCTGCCATCCGCTGTCTCCTGTTCATGCGCCGCCGACCGGGCCGGCCGGCGAGTTCACTATGTGGTCGACGTAGCCGCTGGCCGGGTTGGTGCCGGTGCTTCGGTGTTGGCCGGCGCGGTCGCGGTGGCCGCGGCCGGCGGATGCTCCCAGCCTAGAAAGCTCGGCCCGCTCACGGTGGCGATCTGTTGAATCTGGCCGTCGAGAAGGGCCTTACTGTGGCCGAGGGCAAGCGCGTGACGATCGGTGAAGATACCTATATCTCCCGGTGTGACCCGCGATGAATCGATTGGGGCGGTGACCGTTGTTCCCGGTGGGGGAATGGTAATTCCCTGCTGGTGGAACGCATCTGCAATCGGCGCTCCGCCCACCGCGGCGTTGATGGCGGCGGCTAGCTGTGGGCTGGCAGCCGTCACAGTCTCACCGTCGGGCAGGGTCACGGTTGTCGGAGCCGCTGGCGGCGATTCGGGCTTATCCGATGCTGCTTCTTCACCGTGGTCCTCGTCATCTTTGTGGTCTTCTGCGTCATCTGCCGAGGCGTGGTCTGGGTCTTCGGATCCCATCTCCCCTTCATCGTCCAGACGCTTCAGCGCCGGATCGATTCCGCTGCCCCCTTGCAGCCCGGGAAAAGGTGACCCGCCCAGCGCACTCGGCATCAGCCCGGCACCGAGGTTGGGAATGGTTGGCATTACCGGCGCCATCGGCATCGCCGGACTTGCGGTGCCCTCTGTCCCACGTTGCCCCGACGCATCCCCGGCCGGCAGGCCCGGGTCGTCGGCCAGCAACGAATCCAGCAAGGGATCCCATCCGGCGTCGGCCACGTCCGGCGGCTGTTGGGCAGCGCCGCGGGCGGGTGCAACAACAGGGACGGCCGGTGCCGGTCGGGGTTCAGAGGGATCGCCCGATTCATTTTTGGAAGCGTCGTAAAGCGATGTCCACGCCGCCATCAGCGCTGACTTCGACGTGTTGTCGAGACTCGCGCTCGCGACCACCGCACGGATGTCTCTGAGCTTACCGATGAGGAACCGCTGGAAATCACGCGCACCCGTCGGGGTGTCCAGATCTGATCGCGTACGTACCGCGGCTTCCGTCTCTTGCTGCAACGTGGTGAGCGCTTCTCTGCCCTCGATGGTCTTGAGGTGCGCATTCAGGATGGCCGAAATAACCTGCAGGTCAAGCTGAGAGCTGGCTGAATTCTGATGCGCTAGAGCAGCTTCAGCGTCGGCTATGGCTTCGGCAGCTTCGCCTTGTTCTCGATCCGATGGCGTCGCGGGTACACCCGCTGGGCGCCTGGTGGGCGCGCCGCCCGGTGCTGCTCCGATGCCGAACAGGTCAGGATGTTGTTGGCGGATCTTACCCACAATCACCTCGAGTTGTTCCGAACGTGTCGTGGGGATGACCACAGCCGCCACTTCTTTCGGCGTCAACCCGGTCTGCCACGCGTTTGGATCGCCGGTGCGGTCACGCACAGATTTCACTACGGCAAGCAGCTCGTTATACGTCGACATCGTCTAGGCAAACGGCGCTGCGGCGCAGCGGGCTGTGCTGCGTGTCGTGCCGCGACCCCTCCATGCCGGGCGACAGTACCCAGGCGGATACTTCGCGACAATTCACCCTAGGAGTTGTTCACAGAGCAGCTAACCGGCAACGACGGCGTACTGCGCCCGCAGGCTTTCCAACACAGCCCTTTTCGAGCGATCGAGTTCGTGAGCGCGCGCCACCACTGCCGCGATCTCTCGTTGTTTGGCAATCAGGAACGTCTGGAACTCACGAGCGCCCAAAGGAGTGTCGACGCCCCGGTCTTGCTGGTCCGGTGCGGCGCGGTCGATCTCGGCGGCGATTGCGTCAAGCCGACTGATGCTCTCGCGTATCGCGGCATGAGCGCTGGCAAGCGTTTCCGCGAGGACACGGTCAGCGTCAGCGACCGTGCTGTGTTGACTCGCGAGAGCTGCCTGGCGCGTCTGAATGGCAACTACCGAAAGTCCGGCTTGCTCCGACATGGGTTCAACCTATTCATCATGCCCGCGGACGGGCGGATATTGCCTTCTCATAGTGGCCGACGGATCGCAACGTAGTTGCCCAGGGGAGTGATCCGGACCGAAGCACCCGAGTAAGGCGCTTCGACAACCAGGTTGTGGCCGATGGCCATCTGTACGTGCCCGGCATGGGGGAAGACGAGATCGCCCGGGCGGACTTGCGCGCGCGGAACCGGGATCCCATCGTCTATCTGCTGATAGGTGGTGCGGTCCAGGTGAATACCAGCCTGCGCGTACGACCACTGGACCAAACCGGAACAGTCGAACTGGTCAGGCCCCGTCGCTCCCCATACATAAGGATGTCCAAGTCGCGACAACGCGGCGCGCACAGCGATTCCGGCGCGGCTATTGGCCGCCGGCAGCAGCAATCCGGTCAACCCGCGGCCTTGTACGTGGTGCGACAAGCGGTAACGCAGCGCCCTCAGTGCCGACACGCGCCGTCGCGCCCGCGAGTGGGCCGACAATACATGCGCCTGTTGCGCTCGCAGCCGCGCCACGCGACGGCGCATCGCCTCACGCTGAGCCATTGGCGTAGCCGGAGCAACGGCGGCATCCGCGCGGGCCTCGTCGAGGACGCTCTTGGTGAGCTCGCGGGCGTGGGCGCGATCCTGGTGGGCACCGGCGATGACGCCCGCCGCAGCGACATCCGTTCGCGCCGCGGACAGCAGCGCTTCCCGATTGTGGTCTACCACGCGCTGATAACGGCCCTGTGCCGCACCGCTATTCAGGTCAGCGGCTCGCTGCAGTAATTCCCGGTAATGCGCGGTGCCCACGTCCAACGTCGGGTGCCGAGTGCTGCCGGCGAACATTTGATGAGCCCGACTCAAAGCCTCGATGTCGCTTTCGATCACGAGTCCCCCTCGCCGCTGTCCTGATCTGTCCGGTCCTGGACCTTAAAGGACCCAGACTCGACCGCCTCAGCGAAGGCGCGAACGCGGGGGAGCGCTCCGGGCGGGATGACCCCTCGGTTGCGGATATCCCACATTTCGTCGCTGCCGACACCAAGCAGCGCCGCGATGATCGACTCCGGTAACGACGACTGCGCGCATGCCCGATCGAACCGCGTACTCAAGCTCGTGGGCATCCGCTTCAGCAGGGCGCTTCGCGTTGCTTCGAGCGCCTCTAGATGCTCCATGAGCCGGCCCGTTGAGTCAGCACCCGCATTCACTGCCACCCGCCAGGAGCTGGCTGCCAGCATCTCTGCCTTCACGCACTGCGCGATCACAGATAGAATATACGTCTCATATTCGTTTGATGTCGTCGCAGGCAGTCGATCGATGACCGATTTGAGGGCATCGAGTTGCGCTTCGGCGTAGCCCTCGAGCACATCCGTGTCGCTGTGGCGGTCGACCACCACCGTACCGGTGCGTCGCGCGGACATGGGCTCAGGTGGTTCCGCGGCGATCAGCCGGGCCAGCTCAGCATCGGGATCAGCGGCCACCAAGAGCCGCGAGTAGGTGCCGGGTGGCAGGCCAAGACCGTTTTCAACCTTCTGAGCAGTACTTTTGTGCGGCTTGCGGGCGCCGCGCTCCAAATAGCTGAGTCCCATGATGCTGACGCCGGTGGCGGCGGCAAGTTCAGCTAGTGACCAGTCGCGTGACTCCCGCAATGCCCGGATGGCCGCTCCGGCCGATTCACGGCTCACCGCACGCTCCGGCCATAGGCCGGATATTACACAGGCCACGTGTGCATCCTGTGGATATACGTTTTCATCACGTTTCTCTTGCGAGCAAGCTACCTATGTGTATACGCTTTTTCCTACGTTTCGGCCCGGACAAGGAGATGAACATGGGACACCCCTGCGCAGCCAACCCGGAGTTGTGGTTCGGCTACCCCGACGACGACGGTGGTGACGGCGCGGCAAAGGCACGCGCTTACGAACGGTCAGCGACCGAGGCGCGGATCCAATGCCTGCGCCGCTGCCCGTTGGCGCAGCAGCGCCGGTGTGCCCAATACGCCATCGCGCATCGGGAGGAGTACGGCGTTTGGGCCGGCGTCAAACTTCCCGGCGGGCAGTACCGGAAGCGCGAGCAACTTGCTCGGGCCCACGACGTCTTGCGGCGTATCGCGGCGGGCGAGATCAACTCCCGGCAACTACCCGAGAACGCGGCTCTATTGGCGCGCCGTGAGCATGCGGCCATGTCGGTGTCCGCGGTGGTGTTGCACCTGCCGACCGCCCGGATTGGGCCCCGGTCGGCCGCCTAGCGACATGGCGGGGCGCCGTGTCCCGGTCGGCGGTCCGCTGAACTATGCCCACCGGTACTGTCGCCGTATCGGCGCTGTAGCAATCCCACGACGAAGGGTCGGCCTCGCGGTACAGGGAAGAAATGAGCAACCTTGAAGCTGCGCCGGCCGAAGTCGAGTGCAGCGCTGCACAGATTGTTGGTACCGAGGTGCTGCATCCACGAGAGGTGCCGCTTGGTGGGCCGAGGGCGATCCGGGTACAACGCACACTTCCGCAGCAACAACGTTCGCTGATCGGCGCGTGGTGTTTTATCGACCACTACGGCCCGGTGTCCGCAAGCATGGACGTTCCGCCTCATCCGCACACGGGACTACAGACGGCGAGTTGGTTGTTCAGTGGGGGAGTGGAGCACCGTGACAGCGCCGGAGTGCGCGCCCTGGTTCGCCCCGGCGAGCTGAATCTGATGACCGCGGGGGCGGGGATCTGTCACTCCGAGGTATCGGTGGCGCCAGGCGCCGTTCTGCACGGTGTGCAGCTGTGGGTGGCACTACCTGACTCCGATCGTGACACTGGGCGCGACTTCGCCCACTACACACCCACCCGGATTTCGTTGCCGGGTGCGGTCGCTCGGGTATTTCTCGGCGAGCTGGCCGGCAGCCGTTCGCCGGTGCACACATTCACTCCGCTGCTGGGCGCCCAGATCGACATCGACGCGAACGCTGCGCTGGACATTGACATCGACGCGGCGTTCGAACACGGTGTGCTGTGTGACACGGGCACCGTAGAGATGGGTGGGACTACCCTCTCGGTTGCCGACCTGGGCTACCAAAGCGCGGGCAGCGTTGTATTGCACGTGCGTAATGTGGGGGATGGGCCGGCGCGGGTAGTGCTGCTGGGGGGCACCCCGTTCACCGAAGAACTGCTGATGTGGTGGAACTTCGTCGGGCGCAGCCACGACGAGATCGTCAGCTATCGCCAACTATGGGAGGACGCCGACGAACGCTTCGGCGCTGTCGCGGGGTACCAGGGCTCAGTCACCCGACTGCCCGCGCCGCCACTGCCGACTACCCGGCTGCGGCCCAGGCCGTTACCGGGCCGCCAGCGAACGACCGAACAAAAAGGGGCATCCGAATGACTGCAGACAAGACCGGCGCGCCAACCACGGTCACCGCGGGACACCAGACGTACACCATTGCCGTCAAGGGCGAAACCGTCGGCCACGCCGACTACGCCGACCGCGGTGACCAACGCGTTTTCTACCACACCGTGGTCGATCCAGAATTCGGCGGACGAGGCCTGGCAACGATTCTGCTCGAAGCGGCGCTGAATGCCGCCCGGGACGACGGCAAACGAATCGTCCCCGTGTGCTCCATGGTCGGCACAGTGCTCAAGAAGCATCCCGAATTCGACGACATCACCGACCCCGTCACCGCCGAGGTCCGGAGCTGGGCGCAGACTCAGCCGAGCAGTTAAGCCTGGGCTGCGGGTCGAAGACGAGGCCCCGGGTGGACCGCTTAGACCAAATGCGCGCTGCCGTCGTGCAATTCGCCACGGCGCAAATTCATTGGAGTGACAGCGAGGACGTCGCCCCCGGCAACCACGGCCCGGGTGATCGGCGTGAGCGCCTGGAACAGCGATTCCACCTCATCGTCACTGAGCGCGTCGAGCGCCGACAGGGCAAGCGTGTCGGTTGTCGATTCGATGTGTTCCTTCAGTTCCAGGCCGGCCACGGTCGGCGACCCGTCGTCGTTAAGCAGCCCTCGACCGGCCAGCCGTTGTTCGTGGTGACGCCACGCCGCCTCGTCGTAGTCGCGGGTGCGCGCGATGAAGTCGCGCGGGATCCCGCCGGCCGCGGCGTGTAACACGTTGGATTCCCGACCTGAGATACCGGCGGCGGCCAATACCGCCACATGCGCATCCCCGCGTTGCTCGCGCAACAGAGTCGCGGCGTGCCACAGCGCGGCCAGTGGATTGTCCGGCCAGGGCAGCGCCAAATTCGCCGCGAACAACGGGCGTCCGTCATGCGGCGCCTGGCGCGCCGCCTTTCCCGCCAATTCCGCGGCGACACGGACGTTTTCATCTGCGCCGAGGCCGTAGCGGAGCAGTGCCGCGACAGCGGAGTCCTGCCGGGCGCGCAACGCGGCTTCGGGATCGGCGATCTGCCACGCCGCCGGTAGGGCCTTGGCTACCCGCTCGGGGGCGAAGTTATAGAAGATCGCGGTGACCACCTCTGGCGGCACCACCCCCAACGGCGCCGACCGAGCGGCGAAGTAGCCCATCCAGTAACCCCGGTAACCCAGCCCGTCCAACGCCGCCCGCGCCTCCGGCGCGAAGTAGGTCACCGCATGCACCGGCTCGAATCGATCGAAGAAGCGTCGCGCCAGCCCGGGTTCTCTGCACACGGTCGCAGTTAACCACCCATTGCCGACCATAACCAAGCCCGGAGTCCTGGATGGGAGTTAGCCGCGACTCGCCCTACAAACACAAGGGGCACAGGCTCATTGAGCCGCGTCATTCTTCTCGGCCTTCGGAGTCCCAGGTGGAGGGCAGCATCGGGCTGGTTGGAGCGCCACCGAAAGCGTCTGCGGGCAGGGTGATCAACCCGGTCGCGTCCGCGTTGTCCTTGGCCGTGATACCGCCAAAGCCCATCGGACCCGCGCCGCGGATCGATGCGGCGACTAGCGGATCATTGCCGGACTCAGAACCGGGACCATCGTCGCTGTCCAGATCCATGAACTCGTCGCCGTACTGACGTTCCGGAACCGTGGCACGGCCCCGACGCCGGGCACGCCGTTTGTCCCGCGCCGAAACCGCGGCGGCCGCGGCGGGGATACCGACCGACGGCGCCTTCGCGCCGGTCGTGCCGCCCACTGTGGGCGTGAAACCCTCGCCAGGGTCGAAACCACCCACGGCATAGGCCACCGCTGGGGCCGGAGCCGCCGGTGCTGCTGGAACGGGCGCGGCGCCCGCGCTACCCACGGCCGAAGCGGCGGGCGCGGCAACGGGAGTCACCACGGTCGGAGCGAGACCGACGACCGGCCAGCCTGACGGGTGATCGGCTCGCGCCGGCGATGCAGCGACGTCGGTTCCTGAGCCTGCGGCCGCAGCCGGAGCCTGGGTCAGCAGCTGTTGACCAACCCCGAGCACCACTCCGAGCGTGATCGCCAGCAGTGGATCGAGCAGCAGCTGCGGATACGTGAGCGACGCTCCCACGTCGGAGAAGACCTGATATGCAACGGCGAATAAGAAGGGCCCAAAGGTCACCAAGGCCTGCGACGGGTTGGTCAGGAAATCGGTGATCAACTGCATGGTGTTGCCCAGCGGATTCTGCAGGAAATTGATGATCGGCGCGTATATCTCCTGGGCATAGTTGATGTATGCCTGGAGCAGTTGGGTAATGATGTCAGCGAGGTTCAATTGACTGCCCGCGTCCGCCGCCGGTGCCGCCGCGGCCGGCCCGGCCTCGCCGACACCGGACTTCAGCACCACCGGTGCAGGCGGTGTGGCCGGGACGGCGCCCGCGGCCGCACCCGATACGGTCTGATATGTGCTCATCGTGGTGGCCGCCTGAACCCACATCCGGACGTAATCGGCCTCGTTGAGCGCGATCGGAATCGTGTTGATGCCGAAGAAGTTGGTCCCGACGAGCACACCATGAACGACGTGGTTGGCCGCCAACTCGGCCAACGTCGGCATCATCGCCACCGCCGCTGTGTAAGCCGCCGCGGCGGCCTCAAGCCCCGCCGCGGCGGCATCGCTCTTACCGCGGGCCTGCGCAAGCCACGCGAGGTAGGGCGCGTGTGCGGCGACGTACTGCTCGGCGCTCGGACCCTGCCACGAGCCGGCCTGCACCGCGCTCAGCACTCCGATGAGTTCGGCGATTGCCGAGGCGTACTCGGCACTCAACGCCTGGTAAGCCCCCGCGGCGGCCAGCAACGACCCCGGTCCCGGGCCGCTGGACAACAACGCAGAATGCACCTCGGGTGGCAACGCCATCCAGATCGGGGCCGTCATGATCGGCCGCGCGCGAGGATTATCACGGTCACCAACGGCGTGGCCGCGGCATTTGCAATGGTCATCCGGTCAATCTGCGCAAGTCTAGCCCCCTGGCACTACACGTAACGCCATCACGAATTCCCCATGCGTTGCCCGACAGTCATTAGTTTGCGCCAAGCGATGTCGGCATCGGCGCAAGGGGGGACCGTTTGACTACGGATCCTCCACCCAAATCTGATCCTTCTCACGCATCCGATTTACCGCACCCGTGACGCCCTCGCCAAAGCACTGGCGTGCTCGCGCCTGATCCATGGAGACGACTTCGGAGCGTAGTAGTTGGGCACCACGTAGCGCGCTGACCGGTTAGGTTGACGACGAACGAGAAACAACGGCTGGAGAGGTGCTGTCACATGTCCAACCATTTCACCGGGCTGAGTCTCGGACCGCCGCTTGGCGATCAGCGCCTTGACCTGTGCGATTTGTACGCGTTCCGGTCGCCGACCGACAGCTCGCGGATCGTGCTGATCCTCAACGCCAATCCAAACGCCGACGCGCTGCACCCCGATGCCATTTATCGGTTGGCGATCGACACCGACGGTGACCTCGTTAACGACATCGCGTTCAGTTTCGTGTTCTCCTCCCCGGTGGACGGCCGGCAGACGGTCAACGTGTTCATGGCCCGCGGTGAACAGTCCCGTTCGCCGGAGCCGATTGGCGAGCAGATCTTCACCGATGTCGAGGTGTCGTTCGGATCGCAGCCGAATGTCGCCACCGCCGGTGACGTCACGTTCGCCGCCGGCGCCCGCAGCGATGCCTTCTTCTTCGACTTCGACGGCATCAAGAACCTGTTCGACACCAGCGGCAAGCGCAATTTCACGGCTCCTCACCTCGCCGAACTCGGCGGCAAATCGCCTTGGACCGGCCAAGATTCGAACACCGAGGCCAACGTCTGCTCGATGGCGATCGAGCTGCCGACCGGCGAGGTCGGCACGACAGGACCGATCCGGATCTGGGGCCGCTGCAGCCTTCGCGAGAACGGCACACTTAACCACGTGGATCGGGCCGGGCACCCGTCGGTGAGCAGTTTCTTCAACACCGACGACACCAAACTGGAGTACAACGCCAGCGAGCCCCCGAACGACTGGAACCGATGGCTTGACCAGTTCGTCCACCTGATGGGTCACACCGGCGGCTACACCCGGGAGGAGGCCATCGCTGAGATCGAGAAGGAGGGCACGTTGCCCGACATGCTGACCTTCGATCCGGCCAAACCGGCGCAGTACCCGAACGGCCGGGTGTTCACCGACGATGTCATCGACTACCGGCTGGCGTTCCTGACCAAGGGCGAGTGTCCGCCGTCGGGCCTGTCACCGCATACCGACACACTGACCGAGTTTCCATATCTCGGTCCGCCGCATGCGCCCTAGGCTCAAACCGCCCTCGGATTTACCTGCGCCAACCTCTCGACCAGTTCGGACGCATCTTATTGAAACCTCAAGAATCTCTTACTTTTCTTATTTTTGGTGTACCGTGCTGCCTGTGGATAGGTCACAGCAGGTTGACGTAGTGGTCGTTGGTGCTCGCTGCGCAGGATCCCCGCTGGCCGCAATGCTGGCGCGGCGTGGTCTTAACGTCTGCGTGCTTGATAAAGCGCAGTTTCCCTCCGAAACCCCGTCGACCCACGTGATTCAGCCGCGTGGTGTGGAGATCCTGGATCAGCTCGGGGTGCTTGAGCAGCTGCTGGCGGCGGGCACGGCTCCGCTGGACCGCTTCACGATGGTCAGTGATGACGTGCGCCTAGAGGCCACTCGCGACGGATCGCTCGAGCATCCGGCGCTGTGCGTGCGCCGGGTGACCCTGGATGCCCAGCTAGTGGGTGCGGCCAGCGCGGCCGGCGCGCAGGTACGCACGGGGTCACGCGTGACGGGGCTGCTCACCGATGGCGGCCGGGTGACTGGCGTGCGAACCGATCAGGGCGCAATTCGCGCCCGCCTGGTGGTCGGCGCCGACGGTCGGCACTCGACGGTCGCCGCGGCGGTGGGCGCGCCGGAGTATCACGTGTCACCGCCGGGCCGGCTAGCGGCCTGGGGGTATTACGAGGGCGTGGCCGACCGAGACGGGCACCTCCGGTTCGGGCGGGTAGGAGAAACGGGCTTTCTGGCCGGCCCT
>JBEKNM010000041.1:0-15066 GCA_049522835.1 Mycobacterium sp. | reverse complement strand
GACGGTCGCAAGATTGTTTTACCGAGACGACACCAGGCCTCGCTTGCCAGAAACATCGCGAACACCCTCCGCAGCCGTGGGTCGATGAGGTGTTGCTCAGCTGAACAAACCCTGCCCGATGTCGTGGCCTTCTTTAGGCGCAGGCGGTAATGCAAAGATAGCTGATCCGATGTGCCGGATGTATTGGTTGAGCAGGTCGTGGGCGCCGAGTCGGTTCTGCAAACGAATAAAATCTCGGGGATCTTTTTGATACGAGATGAACAGCAAGCCGGCGTTGAGTTGGCCATTCGCGTCGAGGCCGTCGGTGTAGTTGTAGGAGCGTCGGCGGATCATCACTCCGTCGTTGTTTTCCGTGGCTGCCAAACCGATGTGAGACACCGGATAGATCAGCGGGTCGCCGTCGGGGCCTTTGGCGGTGAAGTTGGGCGTACCGAACTCGGCCTTACCGCTCAGCGGCGCGCCTTCCTCTTTGGTACGGCCAAAGATCTTCTGCTGGTTGCCGATCCGATCAGTATCCCACGTTTCCAGCAGCATCTGCAGGTTCTGTCACGAAGTCGATCAGTTCTTCGACCCGGCTGATCAGCGCCGGCTCCAGATCATTCCAGTCGCGCACGCGCGAACGGATGCGCCGCCAGGCCATGGCGATGTCGGCCTGGTCAGCGTGCGGCAAGCCGAGTGCCTGGCACGCCCCGCATTTCCACTCCATGTGCCGCGGCACGTTGGGCCACGCGGCCAGTCCCAGCCGCTGCGGCTTCACCGCCTGCCAAATGTCGACGTAGGGGTGCCCGACGACCAACGTGTCAGGTCCGCCAGGTCCCCGGCGCACCGCGTCGGCGATCCGCGACTCCTTGGAACCCGCGACGAGGTGATCAACGAGAACGCCGAGTCGGCGCCGCGGACCGGGCCCGAACTCCGCCACGATGCCCACCAGGTCGTCGACACCGCCGAGGTGCTCGACGACAACGCCCTCGATGCGCAGGTCCTCGCCCCAGACCTGTTCGACGAGTTCGGCGTCGTGGCGGCCCTCGACGTAGATACGGCTGGCGCGGGCGACCCGGGCGCGGGCACTCGGTACCGCGACCGATCCAGACGCCGTGCGGCCGGCGGCAGCAGGCGCCGCCCGCCGCGGTGCGGTGAGGATCACCGGGCGGCCCTCGAGCAGATAACCGGGACCCAATGGAAAGCCGCGCGTGCGGCCGTGTCGGTCCTCCAATTCGATGCGGCCATATTCGACTCGAACCACTGCGCCGACGTAGCCGGTCTGCGCGTCCTCAACGACCATGCCCAGCTCAACAGGATGCTCAATCGAGCGGGGCTTGCGCCGACCCGCAGCAAGCACATCGGTTCCATAGCGATCCACCACCCGGCAATACTAGGAAGCCGTGCGGCCAAACATCGTTATGCCGCGCCACGTACGAGGAAAATACTTGACCGTCATAAGCAATTGGGGAAAGCCTCCCAACGTGCGGCGGCTCGTAGCCAAGACGCTAACGATGCCGAAAAATCCATAAAATATCTGTAAGTAGCTGTGTCGTCTTACCAGCTGATCGCGTTGCCACTGCTAGGTTGCTAAGTGCCGCTGATGCTCAACGCGTCGCGGTTAGTGAGGTGGACGTATGAGCTTGGCCGATCGGGTGTCAAGGATTGTCACTTTTATGCGCGCCGGCTACCCAACCGGCATGCCGGCGACCGGTTACACACCGCTGGCAGCCCTGTTGCCTCGGCGAGTTTGCGACGACGAGGTCACGGCTATCACAAGCGAATTCATGATGCGTCGAGGTACGCCGATCAACACCGCTGATGTCGGGGTGGCGATCTCCCGGATCACGAACGAAATGCCTTCCCTGAACGACATCGAGCGCGTCAAACGTCGACTTGATGCAATCGGATGTACGCGCCGCTAGCGCCGATGGGCATGGCCGAAATACAACTCGGACCGCCTTAGGGCGACCGGGTGACCGGACCGCCGCAGGCCTTGAGATAGTCAGCGTAGTTCCACGTCTGCAAAAACTGTTGGCCCGCTCGCAATCCCCGTTGATAGAGGGCTTCGCGTTGTGCGGCAGTGATGTCGAAGTCGATCGGACTAACCTCGTCTGCGGGTACGAAGATGGTACGTCGTACGGTGCACGGATCGTCGATGTAAGCGTTGTCCTGATTGCTAACCAGTGTTTCTATCGCCGCAATCCCCAACGACACTGGCCCGTGCACCGGATGGGTTGGCGGTATGCCGGGGCGTGCCGACAGCCGGATCCCGAACGTCGGCCATCGCGACTGGCCGTCGGGCCGATCGAATAGCTCGACCGGAAAATTCGACAGCAACCCTCCGTCGACCCAGGTGGCGCCGCTTACCCGCACCGGCTCAAAGATGTACGGAATCGCCGACGATGCGTGCACCGCTCGTGCCACCGAGAAGTCGTCCGGGTCGATGCCGTAGGAGTCGAGATCCCAAGGGATACGGACCAGCTGACGTCGTGACAGGTCGCTGGCAGCGACGACCAATGACCAGGCGAACTGTTCGGGCTCCTCGCCAGTGCGTAAGTCGCCGAAGGTGCGCACACCCAGGTCACCGAGCAAGCCGGCGAGCAGCTGTTCGAGATAAGCGCCACGGTATACGCCGTCGGACACCAGTAGCGATAGACCCCCGCCGATCAGAGGCACGTGCCCGATCAGGTTGCGGTCCAGCAGCTTTCGATAGTCGATTGTGCGCATGATTTCCGCAAGCCGAGTCAGCGGTTCACCGGCGGCCTGCAGGGCAGCGATCAGAGAGGCGACGATCGCGCCCGCACTGGTCCCCGCGACACGTGGAAACCGGTAGCCGGCGGCGGCCAGGGCGTCCACCGCTCCGACCAGGCCGATGCCCCGCACGCCACCGCCCTCGCACACCAGGTCCACACGCACCGTGCTCATGAGATCCGGCTGCCGTCGACGCCAAAGAAATGCAGATGTCCGGGTTCGGGATGCAGGCGCACCCGGCTGCCCTTTTGGGGTGGATTGCGGCCGTCAGCGCGCGCGACGACGACGTCCTGATCGATTACCTTGCCGGAATCTGTGATTCGGCCATACAGGTAGGCATCCGCCCCGAGCTCTTCGACGACGTCGACCTCCATTTCGACACCAAGGCTGCCCAGCTCGAAATGCTCGGGACGGACCCCCACAACAACCTCGTTCGTGGCGTCCGCGATCTCACGTGGTAGCTGGATAGGCCAATCCCCCAACGATACCGAGGAATCCACAATCGGGAGGGTGAACAGGTTCATCGCCGGTGACCCGATGAATCCCGCGACAAACACGTTGGCGGGGTTGCGGTAAAGCTCGCGAGGCGCCGCGAATTGTTGCAGCACACCGTCGCACAACACCGCGACTCGATCGCCCATGGTCATAGCCTCGACCTGGTCGTGGGTCACGTAGACCGTGGTAGTGCCGAGTCGGCGTTGCAAAGCCGCGATCTGGTTGCGGGTTTGCACCCGCAGCTTGGCGTCGAGATTGGACAGCGGCTCGTCCATCAGGAACACCTGTGGGCGGCGAACGATCGCACGCCCCATCGCCACCCGCTGCCGTTGCCCACCTGAGAGGTCTTTAGGCTTGCGATCCAGATATGGTTGTAGGTCAAGCATTTTCGCCGCTGCCATCACCCGCTCACGGATCTCGGCCTTCGGAATCTTTGCAATCATCAACGCAAACCCCATGTTCTGTGCGACTGACATATGCGGATAGAGCGCGTAGTTTTGGAAGACCATCGCGATGTCGCGATCCTTGGGATCGACGTTGGTGACGTCGCGGTCGCCGATCCGGATTGACCCGGAGTCCAGCGTCTCCAATCCGGCCACCATCCGCAGCGACGTCGTCTTGCCGCAACCGGATGGCCCGACCAGAACAACGAACTCGCCATCGCTGACCACTAGGTCGAGGCGATCCAGGGCGGGTCGATCTGTGCCCGGGTACTGCCGTGTCGCTTGCTTGAAGCTCACCGAAGCCACCGTTAACCACCGAGTCCGCTCACCGCGATGCCGCGGACAAAGGAGCGCTGCGCGATCGCGTAGATGATGACCAGCGGCAGCATGATGAGCATCGAGGTCGCCATTATGATCGGCCAGCGGGCCACGTACTCGCCGCGCATCCGGACTAGGCCCAGAGTCAACGTGGCCAGGCTGTTGCGTTGGATCATCAGCAAGGGCCACAGGAAATCATTCCAGACGTTGACCCAAGTCAGCACCGCGAGCACCATCACCGCTGGCCTTGCGTGCGGCAGCAGGATCCGCCAGTAGATCTGCCACGGTGAGCAACCGTCGAGAATCGCGGCTTCCTCGAGATCGCTCGGGAGCGTCCGGAAGAACTGCCGCATGAGATAGGTGCCGAATGCGCTGCCAAACAAGCCCGGCACGATCATCGCCCACGGAGTGTCGACCCACCCCACGGTCCGCATAAGAATGAACTGCGGGATCACGGTTACGGTCAGCGGCACCATCAACGTGCCCAAGTACAAGACAAACAACGCGTCGCGGCCGCGGAATTGCAGTCGGGCAAAGGCATATCCGGCCAGCGAGCAGAAAAAGACCTGCCCGGCTGTGACGCATCCCGCATACAGCACGGTGTTGAAGAACATCCGCCAGAACGGCATCAGCGTGAACACCTCGGTGTAGTTAGACCACCGCGGATGGGCCGGAAACAAGGTCGGCTCGGTGATCTCCCCTTCCCTTTTCAGCGAACCGGATATGGCCCAGGCAATCGGGAACAGCCAGAACCATGCGATGGCGATCAGCGCCGCGTAGACCACAACAGCACGCAAGACACTGCGCTTGAACACACGCTCAACCGAGACCACGAGAAGCCTCCACGGATCGCTGCCGCGTGAGCCGTAACTGCAGCACGGTCAACACCAGAAGGATCGCGAACATCACCCACGCCAGTGCCGACGCATAGCCGAACTCCAGGAAATTGAATGCGTGCTGGAACAGCATGATTCCCAGAACGTAAGTTGCGGTCTCCGGACCGCCATTCGGCCCGTTGAGGACATAGACCATGTCAAATGCCTGGAACGCGTGGATGATCGATATGACTACCACAAACGAGATCGCCCCCCGGATCAGCGGCACGGTGATGGACACCAGCTGCCGTATCTCGCCCGCGCCGTCGATTTTGGCCGCCTCGTACACGGTCTCCGGGACGCCCTGCATCGCGGCCAGCAAGATGACAGTGGCGAACGGCACACTGCGCCACACGCTGACGATGCATAGCGAGATCATCGCCCATCGAGGGTCGACCAGCCACGGGATCGGGCCGATGCCGATCCAGCCGAGCATGATGTTGAGTATCCCGTTGTCGGTGTTGAAGACGAACTGCCAGACGACCGCCATCACCACCGATGAGATTGCCAGTGGCAGAAAGACAATCGTTCGAAAAATGCCGATACCCTTGACTTTTCGATTCAGCACGCCGGCCACGACGAGACTGACGAGTACGGTCGGTACGACGGTCCCGACGGTGAAGATCACCGTGTTTCGTACGGCGATGAGAAACAGCGGGTCAGACGTGAAGAGCTCTTGGAAGTTCTTCAGACCCACGAACTTCGGCGGGTTGAACACGTCCCACTGCTGAAAGCTCATGTACAGCGAGAATCCCAGGGGAAACAGTAAGAACACCGTGACCGCGGCCAGGTTCGGTGCAACAAACATGCGACCGGCCCGGGCGCGGCGACGCGAGGGACCGGGACCCTTGGGACGTTTAGCGCTCACCGCGCCGGATGCGGTTGGTGCGTCGACCGATGTCATGGGATGCGTAGCACCTCGTCGACGTCGTGCGATAGCCCGGTCAGCGATGTCGCCGGCCGGGATCCACGCAGCACAGGTCCGAACTCACGGTCCATCAGCGCCACGATTTTTTCCCACGCCGGGGTGACGGGCAGACCTTCTGAGTGGGCCGGCCCCGTAGTGAGCACGGCGAGATTGCCAATCCGGTGGTGGGCTTTGGCGAAGCCGGCCGAGTCGAGCGCAGACCGCAGCACCGGCACGAAAAGGCAGGTTTCACCGATTATCGCCTGCCCGACGGGACCGGTCGCGAACTTCACGAATTCCCACGCCTGCTCTTTGCGTTGGCTACTGGCTGAGATGGCGAGTCCGGTAGAGCCGATATTGGAACGGGCAGCGTGTCCCTTCGGGAGTGCTGGGCCGGTCGGCAAAGAGGCGACATCGAAATCCAGGCCTTCGGCGCGGATGAACGTCTGATATCGGTAGTGCCCGCCGAGCGCAATCGCTGCCTTGCCCGCCGCGAACAGATCGGGCGTGGACATCGACTGTACCTCGGATGCGTCGGGCGCCACCTTGTACTTGTTCGCCAAGTCGGCATAGAACTGCACCGCCTCGATGAAGGCGTCGTTATCGAAATTCATGTGGGTCGGGTTCTTCTGCGGCGTGGACCACTGCACGCCGTTGTTCATGGCGAACAGCCCGGCCGAATAGTACGACCACCACGTGTTGACGAAACCCCATTGCGTGGCTCGTCCCGATCCAGCGCGTTTGGTCAGCGCGGTGGCGGTATCCAGGAGTTGGGCGAAAGTCCAGGGCTTGTCCCATGTCGTCGGTGGGGCCGGCACTCCGGCCTCAGCGAAAAGCTGTTTGTTGTAGAACAGGTAGTTTCCGGACCATTGCTCCGGCAAGACGTACTGCGCGCCGTTGAACGTGAAGGTGTCATACAGCGCCCCGATGCTGTCGGACTTCAGCTCTGTAGCGAATGCTTTATCCTTCGCCAACATGGTGTTGAGGTCGAGCAACACCCCCCGGGCGGCGAGTTCGGCATAGGTCAATTCCCACGCCATCAGCACGTCCGGACATTTGCCGCCGGCGCAGAACGTCGATAGCTGCTGCATCACACCTGGCCCGGACAACACCGGGCGAACCTTGATGTCGGGATGGCGACGCCGGAATTCATCGACGACGCGCATCCGGGCGTCGGCTTCGTCCGGATTGGCCGCAAAAAAGAAGGTCAACGCATCGTCATCGTCGGGGGCGCAACCGGCGGGCCAGGGTGCCAGTGACGCCGCGGCCAGCCCAGCCGCGCTGCGCAGCAGGCTGCGCCGTCCGAACGGCTTACCGAGCACTGTGCTCCTCTTTACCGGTTGCCGGTATTCCCCCCGGCTGTCTCCGCCGTCCTTGGTACCGGACGGGCCTGTGGTGTTGCTGGGATGGGCAATTGGACCCGCAGGTCTTCTCGGAATCTATCCGTCAACCGGAACTCGCCACCAACTCGATGCCGGCCGTCCGCATCTCCGCCAGGGCTTCTGCCGCAGAACCCGCCGCCACGGCCGCGGTTAGGTCCACCAGCACTCTGGTGGCCAGGCCGGCGCGTGCCGCGTGCTCGGCGGTCCGCCGGACGCAGTGGTCGAGTGCGATGCCGACTATGTCGACCTCGTCGACTCCCCGCTCCTGCAACCACTCGAGTAGCGAGGTCCCATCTTCATCGACACCGTCGAGCCCGCTGAAGCCCGCGTCGTACGCACCCTTGCAGAAGACCACCTCGATAGAGCTGGTGTCGAGAACTGGATGAAAATCCGCACCTCGACTGTCGGCGATGCAGTGCAGGGGCCAAGACGACGAAAAATCTGGCTGGTCGGAGAAATGGTCACCCGGATCGATGTGGAAATCCTTGGTCGCCACCACATGCTGGTAGCCGGGTTCTGCGGCCAGATAGTCGTTGATCGCGGGCGCCACGGCGCCACCGCCGGTTACCGCCAGCGAGCCACGGTCGCAGAAGTCGTTTTGCACGTCGACGATAATCAACGCTCGCACACGATCCACCCTAGCCCTTCTAACAACCCCCGATAGCTGGGACAATAGGCCCGTCGGTTTGTTCGACGTTCCGCCGGGTAAACCCCAGTCATGTTGATCCGCAGAATCGCCCGCCCCCTGTTGTCAGTCGCGTTTATCGGCCAAGGGGTCGACTCCCTCCGCAACCCCAGTTCGGCGGCGGAAGCCGCGGCACCCGCGGTGGGCGGTCTGCAGGCATTGCCGGATCCGATCGGCAGCAGTATTCCGAGCGACCCGCGGACGTTCGCGCAAATCAACGCGGCTGTTCAGATTGGGGGCGGCCTGCTGCTGGCTACTGGGAAAATGCCCCGGATCGCCTCGGCGGCCCTGGCGTTCACGGTGCTACCGGCAAACCTCGGAGCGCACATGTTCTGGAATGAGACCGACAAGCAGCTCAAAGCGCAAAAGCGCCGAGAGTTCCTGACCGATCTGAGCCTGTTGGGCGGACTGATGATCGCGTCCGCCGATACCGCAGGCAGGCCCTCATTGGGATGGCGCGGACGCCGGGCAGCGGAGCGGCTGTCTGAGCGGGTGTCCTCAGCGCTGCCAGGGTCCGACGACTCCGACTTCGCAGAACTCGGTGAGAAGATCGCGCACGGCCTGCAGATCGGCGCCGAACGGGGCCGCGAACTCGCCAGCACCGCAGCCGAGAAAAGCGCACCGTACGCCGAAACCGCTCTCGAACGCGGCCGCGAGCTAGCCAGCACCGCGGCCGAAAAAAGCGCACCGCTAGCGAAGAAGGCACGCAAACGCGGCGAAGAACTCGCCGGCACCGCTCGGGTGCGCGGGGCGGAACTCGCCGACATCGCCGCGGCGCGGGGTAGTTACTTAGCCGACGAGGCGGTTGCGCGCGGTAGTCACCTGGCCGACGTCGCACGCGAACGCGTCGGCGAAGAAATCGGCGGCGGTCGTAAGCGCAAGCGGAAGCGCAGTCGGCGGTAGCGGCTACCGCTGCTCAAAAAGAGTGCTTGGGCGCCGCGGAACCGGCAAGGAAGCCGTCGATGATCGCCTCGACACTTTGGCCGATATCGACGGTGACCCCGGCCTCGTCGGCGCCAAGTGGTTCCAGCGTGTCGAATTGCGACCGCAGCAGCGCATCCGGCATGAAATGCCCGGACCTGGCGGCTAACCGACTGCTGATCAGCTCTGGTGAACCGTTGAGGTGTAAGAACTCGACGCGCGGGCGGTGCGTGCGCAGTTGGTTACGGTATTTGCGTTTTAGCGCCGAACAACTGATCACGCCGCCTGGGTGGCCGGCCAGCCACTCGCCGACTTTTTCCAGCCACGGATAGCGGTCGTCGTCGTCGAGGGGTTCGCCGGCGCTCATCTTTGCGATGTTGGCCGGCGGGTGCAGTGTGTCAGCGTCCACGAAGGGCACCCGCAACCGTTGTGCGAGTGCAGACGCCACCGTCGACTTGCCCGATCCTGAGACACCCATCACGACGATGGGTGATGGCGTACTGTCCCGGATGGCGCTCACCCGGTCGGTTGGTTGCGGTTCCATTCCATCCAGCCGACCCCGCTGCGGCCGTCGGTGGTGTTGATGCTGACCCAGGCGCGCGCGAACTCGCTCACTCGCCCGTCGGCGGCGGTCAGGCGTACCGGTCCGTGGCCGCGCACGTCCACGTCCCCGGTGATCTCCCCCGGATCGAGGCTCAGTGTCGTCCGCACCGGTAACCCGTTGACGCCGAAGACGTCCCGGGTTCGGACCGTCTGCAGCTCGGTGACCTTTCCACCGGGATCCTGGATGTAGCCGATACCCATCGCGGGGACGCCCGGAATATGCAAGTCCAACCCGTGCAGGTGGGTGCCGTCGTCGAGATGCAGCGCGCTCCACATCCAGTCCATGCTCCACCAGTCGCGCACACCCCAGGAGTGGTCGCGCTGCCCAGCGACCGAGTCGACGCGGTAGGTGGTGTCTTTGATGCCTCTGACGCTGACGGTTCCCGAGACGGTGCATGGGATCTCGTACCGCGTCGTCAGCCGGTACTTGTATGGAGTGCCGTCGGTGGCCCAAACGAGATTCATCGTCATCTCGACCGGCGTTCCCGGCTCGCCGCGCAACAAAGCCGCCGGGTCCGAATACGCCTGAGCCCGCCCCTTCAGATCGACGCGGTATGCCTGCAGCGGCGCAGTGGCAGAATGGCTGAGTTCGAAGGCATCGGTGCGCAATTTCCACGGGTCCGCAGGCAGCGTGGCTTCGAAGTCGACGATGGCGACGGTCGGTAGGTCGGGTCCGCACAGCAGCCCCTGGACCCACGCCGTCTGCTGATTGGCCACCAGGCCGATGCGAAACCATCCACCCAATCCCTGTGCCGCGTCGACGAAGTCGGCATACCAACTCTCACTCCACAGCGGTTCGGCGGTCGGGGCGTGTGCGAGTTCGTCCTCCTGCGAGGGCCGCAGTGGCTCCGGCGACGACGCGCGGGGGAGTGTCGCCAATGCGTCGGTATCCAGCACCTGCTCGCAGTGTCGTTGCAGCATCGTCATGAACATCCGGTCGCCCCGCTCGGTGCGCTCCACGAGCATTGACGAGACAATCGCCATGACTACGCCGAAAAAGCTCTGCCGGCGGACCCCTTCGCTGACATCGGCGAGGGTTATCGGCGCCGCCGGCCCAAGTGCCTCGTGGTAAGCCCGCAACAGTGTGTCGTACTGCGCACGACGATCTTCCGTCCGCAGCGCGCAGCCGAGGAAGTAAGCCAGGTCAGTCAGTGCCGGGCCCCAGGAAACGGTCTGCCAATCGACCACCGTCAGTGCGCGGTCGGCTCCCGCGGCGCCGAACAACATGTTGTCCAGTCGATAGTCGCCGTGCACCAAGCCCTGGATCCGGCCTTGCTCCGACGCGTCGGCCTCCAAGGCCAGGTAGCCGTCGAATGCGGCCACCAGGCGCTCACACACCATGCGGTGACCCGGCGCGATCTGATCGCCGTAACGGTCGACGAACGCGGCATACAGCGGCGTGATCATCGCCTGGTTAAGCGGCGACTCACGGTTGAGCCACGGCGCATCGGCGAGTGCCGTGTCAGCGAGCAGCGGGCCGTGCAGCCGTCCCAACTCGGCGACGCCGAGCCTGGCCTGTTCGGCTGTAGCACCGGCGATTTCGTCTCCGACAACCGCCGGTCTGGCATCACCGAGCACCAGATCGAACACCCCCGTCGCATCGACCGAGGCGTGATAGCAGGGCGCGATCGGTCCGCCCAGGCCTGGCGCCACGTCTTGGTAGAAGCGCACTTCGCGTTCGTAGAGGCCCAGGGCAGCCCCGGTCTGCCGGCTTACCGGATTAGTGGCAGCGACCTTGAGCACCACCGACTCGGGCCTCTCGGGGCCAACGGGCGGGCTCGCTGCTGAGTCGGCGTAACTCAGCCGAACGCGGTAGCACTCGCTCATCTGACCGGTCCCGATGCGCTCCACGGCGAAATCGGCAATGGCTCCGGCGCCGATCGCCGCGGCTAACCACGAGGCCGTGAGATCGCTGGGGCGTTCGATGGCCGGGCGAGTGTCGGAGTCCATGAGGCTCAGCGTGCCAGGTCAGCGAACCAGTGAGAAGCCGTCCCATGCCATCCGGCGGTCCGGGTGTGGGTCGAACTCGACGCGGCACTTACTGTCGAGGACCATGACGGCACGGTCGGCGGTGGTATAGGCGGGCCAGTCGTCGCCCGGCACCCCGGTGCGGCTGAACGACCGCCAACGCCGTTGCACTTGGTTGCTGACCCGTAGCGCGGCGGGCCGATCGGCCGCCGCGGTCAACAACGCGCCGAATCTGGTGCGATAGAAATCGAAAACTGCAAGCAACTCGGTGGCATGGGTAGCTCCCAAACCCGACCAGCGCAGCGTCCTCGGCGCGTAGTCGTACCGGTACAGGTACGTTGGCGCATGGCTACCGTGGGCCTCGGCGATCTGCCAGGCCGCCGAACTGAAGGCGAAGTCGCCGCCGAGCTGAATGCATGCCGACGATGCCGGGTAGCCCGGATATGCAGAAGTGATGCGTTCGCGGGCAGCCGGTTCCGTGTCGGCAAGCAACTCTTCGATCATCGTTTTGTTCGTCGGCAGCATTCTGAGGAAGCGGGTGAACAACCGGCCCTCGTCGGCGTTGGTGCCCACGATGAGCGGCACCCGGTGCGCCCGACCGCACCGCATCGCCTCGACGGGGTCCATGGGCAGGCAGTCGTCGCCGACGACCGGACCAATTGGGAAAGCGCCGAGCCTGTTCTCCATACCCTCGTCGATCAGACGCTGCTGCGCCTCCACCAGTTGGGCCGCGGACGCCTGCATCAGCGCATCGGCAGCATCCTGTGTGCGCGTGCCGAGCAGGTTGGCGAATCGCTTCGCGAACTCACCGGCGATTTCTTTCGACCGCACCAGGCCCGATGCCGGGCTTTCCGAGATCGCCCGAGAGAACAGGCCCTCGGCGGCGGGCACCGCCAGCAACGTGGCGGTTATGCACGCGCCCGCGCTTTCGCCGAAAATGGTGACGTTGCTCGGATCGCCGCCGAACTCGGCGATGTTGTCTCGGACCCACTGCAAGGCCAGCACCAGATCGCGCAGGTACAAGTTGCTGTCGATGGTGATCTCCGGTGTCGACAGCGACGACAGATCCACACATCCCAGCGCGCCCAGGCGGTAGTTCACCGATACGTACACACAACCGCGGCGTGCCAGCGCGGCGCCGTCGTACAGCGGGGTTGCCGAGCTGCCCAGGATGTACCCGCCGCCGTGAATGAAGACCATGACCGGCAGCGGGTCAGTACTGGCGACTTCGGGTGTGACGACGTTGAGGGTGAGGCAGTCCTCGCTCATGGGCTGGTACTTGCCTCGGTAATTGGAGAAGCCGACCAGGGTGTAGCGGCGCTGTTGGGGCGCACAGTTGGTGAAGCCATGACAGTGCCGCACGCCTGACCAGGGCTGGGCCGGCTGCGGCGCTCGGAATCGCAGCCGCCCGACCGGCGGGCAGGCATAAGGGATGGATCGCCAGCGGTTCACCCCACCGCGGGTGAATCCTTCGACGATGCCCGCGGCGGTGCGTGCACGGACAGTGCGCTCATGCATAGCCCGACGGTAGCCGACACTACGGACGCAGGGCGCGCGCAGCGCCTGAATCCGGTTTGCGGCGGCTAGCCTGGCGGGATGCGGATCGCCGCGCTGATCGCAGTGTCTTTCCTGGTTCCCGGGCTGGTTGCCGGCTGTTCCCACGCCGGCAGCAGCGAGTCTGGCCAGACGCAGACTTCCACCGGAACATCGTCGGGTACAGCCGTTCCCCCGTCGGCGAGCAAACCGTCGGCGCCATCGACCGCGCCGGCTGCCAGGGCGGCGATCTCGGACGTCATCGCATGGATCGAGGCAGGTCACCCCGTCGATCCAGCCCGGTACCACACCGTCGCCCGCGATGGCGTCACCACACAGCTAGGTAACGACATCGCCTTCACGGCGGCGGCCAGCCCCCCGCGCCGCCCACTTGTGTGCACGACGGATTCCAAGCACACCGGCGGTGCGCTGACCTGTCTGGTCGATCTGGCCAATCCCCCACCCCCGCCGGAGACGGCCTACGGCGAATGGAAAGGCGGCTGGATCGACTTCGACGGAACCAACCTGCACATCGGCTCGGCCCGCGGCGATCCGGGTCCGTTCGTCAACGGCAACGGACTCGAGCTGGCCAGCGGGGACACATTGTCATACGACGACTACCGCTGTCGCGCCGACCAAGTCGGCCTGTTCTGCGTGAACTACGCCCACCAGTCGGCAGTACGCTTCAGCACCGCCGGAATCGAGCAGTTTGGTTGTCTGCGGTCGGTACCGCCGCCCGATGGCGTCGGGATAGCGTTCAGTTGCTGACAGTCTGCTGATGTCCTGCTGAACTCATCGTCCTCGATTTTGCTGTGCCAAAGCGGTTTCGGCGTGCGACCATTTGCCGACGGACCAGGAAGATCCCGGAAAACGCATCGCCGAGTTGGAACGTGAGCTAGCTGTATTGCCCCGGCAGGTTGCGGCGATGCCATTTAGATTGGAGTCATGAGCGATATCCAGTCCCAGTTTTCGGTTCTGAAGCAAACCGCCGATCGGGCCGTCGCGGATGCCATCGCACGGCTGATCGAGGACGGTGAAGATCACGAGCTCAATCGAATCAACGCCCTGGACTTTTCCAAGCGCACCGGCTTCGACGAAGAGAAGGTGATTTCCGGCTTCCTGCACGCCTCGCGGCTTGGCCTGTTCGATCTCACCTGGAACGTGCTTTGTCCCGGTTGCAGCGGCGTGCTGGACGCGCATGACACGCTGAAATCGCTGCGTAATGACGACTACCTTTGCGGATTGTGCGCCTGCGGCTACGAGCCGTCCGTCGACGAGCAGGTCGAGGTGGCGTTTACGGTCAGTCCCAAGGTCAGGCGGATCGCCGCCCACGATCCCAACACGCTGCCGCTTTGGGAATATTACAAGCAGGTGTTCTGGAGTTCAGGCATCGATCTCGACAAGGATTCCTTTGCCTCGCTGACCGAGGAAGTGACGCTGGATGCGCTGGAGCTGCCCGCCGGCGAAAAGGCGGTGCTGTCGATGCAGCTTCCGCCGCAATTCATCATCGTTTTCGAGCCGGTGACGCATTCCGCGCATTTCATCGACGTCCAGGGCGAGCCGACCAACCAACGTCAGCAGCTCGGGCTGATCTTCAACAAAGCGCATCCGCCGACCGGGTCGATCACCTTGCGTCCGGGTCCGTTGCGGCTCGCGCTCGACAATCAGTCCGGCCTGCGGACGCTGCCCACCGTCTTTGTCGCGGCCGACGCGCTCCACCATCTGCTGGGCAAACGCAGGCCGTTCCTCACCGCCAAGCGGATGCTGTCGAACCAGACGTTCCGCGATGTGTTCAAGGCCGACAATCTCAACATCGATCAGCGTCTCAAAATCACCTCGTTGACCTTTCTGTTCACCGACCTCAAGGGGTCGACCGCGCTTTACGAGCGGGTCGGCGACCTCGTCGCGTTCGACTTGGTGCGCGCGCATTTCCATGCGCTTCTGGAAATCATCGCGGCCGAAAAGGGCGCCGTGGTCAAGACCATCGGGGACGCTGTGATGGCGACCTTTGTCCAGCCGGACCACGCGCTCGTCGCGGGCTTGCGGATGCGGGCCGCGATGGACAAGCTCAATGCCGAGCGCGGCAAGTCCGACCTGATCGTAAAGATCGGCATCCATGAGGGGCCGTGTCTCGCGGTGATGCTGAACGAGCGGCAGGACTATTTCGGCCAGACCGTCAATATCGCGGCGCGGGTGCAGAGCC
>JBEKNM010000040.1:0-15225 GCA_049522835.1 Mycobacterium sp. | reverse complement strand
GAGCAGATCGACCCGGACGCCGTCGAGTTACCCGGGTGGTACCGGCCGAACCCCGGATTGGCCCGGGACCTGGCCTTCATCGCGTTCAGCGCGGTCGGGGGCGAGCTGGTGGCCAAGCAGATCACCAACTACCGGTGGGCGGTGTCGGCCTTCGGAACCGCTTCGACCGCCGTCCTCGATCGCACAGACACGGTCTACTGCCTAACACCACTGCACCACGAGTCCGCGCTGCTGGTCAGCCTGGGCGGCGCGGTCGTCGGCGGTACCCGCATCGCACTGTCGCGCGGCCTGCGCCCGGACCGGTTCGTCAACGAAGTACGGCAATATGGCGTCACCGTCGTGTCCTACACCTGGGCCATGCTCCGCGATCTTGTCGACGATCCGGCGTTCGTGCTGCACGGCAACCATCCGGTGCGGCTGTTCATCGGCTCGGGTATGCCAACCGGATTGTGGGAAAGGGTCTGCGATGCATTCGCGCCCGCGCATGTTGTCGAGTTCTTCGCCACCACCGACGGACAGGCGGTGCTGGCCAACGTGGCCGGTGTCAAGGTCGGCAGCAAGGGTCGTCCGCTACCCGGTGCCGGGCATGTGGAGCTTGGTGCCTACGACGCCGAACACGATCTGATCTTGGAGAACGAACGTGGCTTCGTACAGGTCGCCGACGTCAATCAGGTGGGGGTGCTGCTCGCTCGGTCCAACGGGCCGATCGATCCGGCCGCGTCGGTCAAGCGCGGCGTCTTCGCGCCCGCCGACACCTGGATATCGACCGAGTACCTGTTCTGGCGCGACGACGACGGGGACTACTGGCTGGCGGGCAGGCGCGGCTCGGTGGTCCGCACCGCGCGCGGGTTCGTCTACGCCGAGCCGGTTACCGACGCGCTCGGCCTCATCAACGGCGTCGACCTCGCCGTGACCTACGACGTATTGGTGGGTGGCAACGAGGTGGCGGTGTCAGCGGTGACGCTGCTACCGGGAGCCTCCATCACGGCTGCGGACTTGACTGAAGCCGTCGCCGCCATGCCTGTGGGGCTCGGACCCGACTTTGTGCACGTGGTGCCGGAGTTGACGCTGAGTGCGAGCTACCGTCCCACCGTCAGCGCCCTGCGTGCGGCCGGGATTCCCAAGCCGGGCCGTCAGGCATGGTACTTCGACTCCGGCAACAACGAGTTCCGCAAGCTGACTCCGGGAGTCCGGTCGGGACTGAGCAGCAAGCGCCGGGGTAGCGATGCTTGACGACTCATTACTCGCGATCCTGGTGTGCCCGGCCGACCGGGGTCCCCTGGTGCTGGTCGGTGACGGCTTGGAGCAAGGGGACGGGAACCAATTGCTCTACAACCCGCGGCTGCGCCGCGCCTACCGTATTGAGGACGGCATCCCGGTGTTGCTCATCGACGAGGCCCGCGACGTCGACGACGACGAGCACGCCCGGCTCATGGCGCAAGCCCGTCCGGCAGATCCCCAGTGAGGTAGCGCTGCAGGTTCGGCCCGATGGTCTGCACGATCTGCTCGGCCGGCAGCGACGCGAACGGCTCGACCTTCACGATGTAGCGAGCCATGACCACGCCCATCAATTGCGTCGCAAAGAACTGGGCACGGATCATGCCCGTCCCCGGCGGATTGTCCACGCGCGAGGCGACTTCCGCGGTGATCACCTCCTCGAGGAAAGAGCGCGCCAAACTCACGTCGGCGCCGGCGATCAGCGACCGTAACCTCGCGATCAGACCCGCGCCCAGCTCGGAATCCCACAGCGGCAGCAACACCGACGGCAGCGTGAATCCGAGTTCGGAGACCGGGATTTCCCGCATCGGCACCAGCACCGTCATGGGGTCGATCGGAATATCGATTGCGGCGGCAAAGAGCTGCTGCTTGGTTCCGAAGTAGTGATGCACCAGAGCGGCGTCCACTCCGGCCCCCGCGGCCACGGCCCGTATCGATGTCCTATCAATGCCGTTGCGCGCAAACAGTTCTAGAGCACTGGTCAGGATCCGCTCCCGGGTGTCGGAGCTCCCGGATGGCCGCCCTGGCCGCTTGCGGCGAGTGTTGCTGGTCGCCACGCTATGGCGTCCGTCGCCGCAACGTCGCCGCGGCCAGGCACAGCGCCGCGATCGCGAAACACACTGCGACGAAGATGTCGCGCACCGCGATGTAGGTTAGCTCGGGATGTGCACCCACCTGTTGCAGTGCCTCAAGTGCGTAGCTGGCCGGCATCACGTTGCTGATCCACTGCAGCCAGTGCGGCATCGCGGCTCGCGGGACGATGACGCCGGCCAGCAGCAGCTGCGGCACCAGCACTACCGGCATGAACTGGACGGCCTGAAACTCGGTGCGCGCAAAGGCACTGCACAGCAACCCCAGGCCCACCCCCAGCACCGCGTTCAGGATCGCAATCACGAACACCCACAAGGGATTTCCTGCGGTATCGAGCCCCAGGAGCCAGAATGACACGATGCAGGCCAGGATCGCCTGTGCCGCAGCGGCAACCGAGAACGCGCTGCCGTAGGCCGCCAATAGGTCAAGTCGGCGTAGCGGGGTGGTCAGGATGCGCTCGAGCGTTCCCGACGCCCGTTCGCGCTGCATGGTGATCGACGTGATCAAGAACATCAACAACAGTGGGAACAGGCCGAGCAGAATCAGACAGGCCGAATTGAACGGCGTGGGCGCGCCGGGCCGGTGCGGGGCGTTTTCGAACATGAAGTACATGAGCGTGATGACCGCGCTCGGCACCAGCAGGATCATCGCGACGCTGCGATGGTCGGCGGCCAGCTGTCGCAGGATCCGCGCCGTGGTCGCGGTGTACGCCTTGAGGCCTATCCGGCTTGGCGCGCGGTGGTGCGCTTGATGATCGACAGAAACGCTTCCTCCAGTGACGTGCATCCGGTGTCCTCTCTGAGTTGGGTCGGGGTGGTGTGGGCGACCAGGCGGCCATCACGCATCAGCAATAGGTCACGGCAGTGGTCGGCTTCGTCCATCACGTGGCTGGAGACCAGCAGCGTGGTGCCGCTCTGGGCCAGCTCGGTGAACTGCTCCCAGAGATCCACGCGCAGCACAGGATCCAGGCCCACGGTGGGTTCGTCGAGTACCAGCAGAGCCGGCTGGCAGACCAACGCGCACGCCAGGGACGCCCTGGTGCGCTGACCTCCGGACAGGTTGCCGCAGGTGGCGGTCCGGTGGTCCGTCAAGCCCACACGTTCGACGGCGGTATCCGCGGCCTGGCTGCCGAAGCCGTAGAGCGAGGCGAAGTAGCGGACGTTGTCGATGATCCGCAGGTCGTCATAGATGGCTGGGTGTTGCGGCAGGTAACCGACCTGGCGGCGCAGTGGCGCAGACCCGGCGGGGTGGCCGAGCACGGTAGCGGTTCCTGACGTGATGATTTGGGTGCCGACGATGCAGCGCATCAGGGTGCTCTTCCCGCAACCAGACGGACCGAGGATGCCCGTGATCGTGCCTCGGGCGATATCTACCGAGAAGTCGTGCAGAGCCGGGCGCTTGCCGCGGATCACCCGCAGGTGATTGATGCTGACCGCCGCCTCGGCGCCGTACGCAGTTAATTCATCGTGTGATGAAGTCATCATGTGATGAATAATTCGCTCCTGACTGTGGCTTGTCAAGGGTGCTCGATGGTGGTGACCCGCTGCGCCCAGCACGCTGGGCTTGCGATCACCACGAGATCGATGGTGGTGACCCGCTGCGCCCAGCACGCTGGGCTTGCGATCACCACGAGGCAGAATTTGTGCGGTGAGTGCCGAACAGCTGGTGGTCGACCCGGTCGCGGCCGCGCATCGACTACTGGGCGCCACCCTCACCGGGCGCGGCGCGCGCGCCGTCGTCGTCGAGGTCGAGGCCTACGGCGGGGTGCCCGACGGACCATGGCCGGACGCCGCCGCCCACTCGTATCGCGGTCTCAAGGGTCGCAGCGCGGTGATGTTCGGGCCCCCCGGGCGGCTCTACACGTACCGCAGCCACGGGATTCATGTCTGTGCCAACGTCGTGTCCGGAGCCGACGGGACGGCCGCCGCGGTCTTACTGCGTGCCGCCGCTGTCGAAGACGGCGTCGAAGTCGCCCAGGCCCGGCGCGGCGAGGTGGTCCGCAGCGTCGCGCTGGCACGTGGTCCAGGAAATCTCTGCTCGGCCTTGGGAATTACCATGGTTGACAACGGGATTGACCTTTTCGATCCGGATAGCCCAGTCAGGTTGGAGCTCAACGACGCTCAGGGTGTGATGGCGGGTCCACGCGTTGGGGTGAGCCAAGCCGCCGACCGGCCATGGCGCTTGTGGCTTGCGGGTAGACCGGAAGTCTCGGCGTACCGGCGAAGTCCGCGGGCACCTGCCCCGGGCGCCAGCGACTAGCCTGGAAGACTCTTCAGGCATGATCCTCGACGAGCTGGGCTGGCGCGGATTGATCGCGCAGTCCACCGACCTCGATGCGCTGGCCGCCGAGGTGCGGCGCGGACCGATGACGGTATATGCCGGCTTCGATCCCACCGCGCCGAGCCTGCATGCAGGACACCTGGTACCGCTGCTGGCGTTGCGGCGCTTTCAACAAGCCGGCCACCGCCCCATCGTCCTCGCCGGCGGCGCCACCGGCATGATCGGTGACCCGCGCGACATCGGCGAGCGCAGCCTCAACGAGGCGGACACCGTCGCCGCATGGACGGAGCGGATTCGCGGGCAACTGGAGCGCTTCGTCGACTTCGACGACTCACCCACAGGCGCGATCGTCGAGAACAACCTCGAGTGGACACGCGCAATGTCGACGGTCGAGTTCCTGCGCGACGTCGGCAAGCACTTCTCGGTCAACGTGATGCTGGATCGCGACACCATCCGTCGGCGTCTAGACGGGGAGGGGATCTCCTACACCGAGTTCAGCTACATGCTGCTGCAGGCCAATGACTACGTCGAACTGCACCGGCGGCACGGCTGCGCGCTGCAGATCGGCGGTTCGGATCAGTGGGGCAACATTATCGCCGGCGTCCGCCTGGTACGCCAAAAGCTCGGTGCGACAGTGCATGCGCTCACGGTCCCGTTGGTGACCACCGCTGATGGCGCCAAATTCGGCAAATCCACCGGCGGCGGCAGTGTGTGGCTGGACCCGCAGACGACCAGCCCGTACGCCTGGTACCAGTATTTCGTCAATACCGCCGACGCCGACGTGATCCGGTATCTGCGGTGGTTCACCTTCCTGTCCGTCGACGAGCTGGCCGAGCTGGAACAGGCGACTGCCGAACGGCCGCAACAACGTGCAGCCCAACGCAGGCTCGCCAGGGAGCTCACGGTTCTGGTGCACGGCGAGGAGGCTGCCGAGGCGGTCGAGCACGCCAGCCGGGCGCTCTTCGGGCAAGGCGAACTCGACCGCCTCGACGAGGCGACGTTGGCTGCGGCGTTGCGCGAGACGTCCGTCGCCGAGCTCAAACCCGGCAGTCCCAATGGGATCGTCGACCTTTTGGTGGCTACTGGTCTGACGGCCAGCAAGGGCGCGGCACGACGCACGATCGGCGAAGGTGGGGTGTCGGTCAACAACATTCGCGTCGACAGCGACGAATGGGTGCCGCAGGGCTCGGACTTCCTGTATGGTCGCTGGTTGGTGCTGCGCCGCGGCAAGCGCAACGTCGCCGGGATAGAGAAGGTCTAAGCACGCCTCGGGGAGCCCACGGTTCAAAGGGGCGGCTATCGAGAGCAGCAGCCGGCCCGCGCCCAAGGCGCTGATTGGCCGGGACTCGCGCCACTACTACTCGTTCCACACCGGCGGCGCTGCAAAACGCGTTAGTGGGCAAACCTTTATCTCACCGTGTTGTAGATGTGACTCTTGTTGGCCACTGTTATCACAGTGATTTTCGCGCGCGGGTGTAGCGACGAACCAGTGGGAAATGAGAGATGACAGCGCAGCTAATCGGCTACAAATGGCCTTTGCGAGTGACCGGACGGGCGACGCTGCTGCGGTTCGTGGGAGTGGCCGGAGGCTTGGCCGCCGCGGCCGCGACATTGGCGGCACCGATACGCGCCGACATGATGGGCAATGCATTCCTGGTGGCTCTCACGAATGCGGGTGTCTCATACAGCCATCCGGCAAGCACGACGGCGCTGGGTCAGTCGGTCTGTCCGCTGCTGGTCCAGCCGGGTGGGTCGTTCGACTCGGTTACCTCCAAAATGGCTGACGGCAATGGCATGTCGCACGACGCCGCGGGCATCTTCACAATCGTCGCGATCGCGACATATTGCCCGGCGATACTGGCGCCGTTGCTGCCCAACCGGCTCCAGGCCTAGCAGGTCTTAGCCGATCGTTGACAACGCATTTCGGTGTCCACCGATAAAACTGTCGAGCGGGCCGGTTGCGCGACGTGAATTGTGAGTCCGGTCCGGTGTGCCCGTATCCTTTGCGGCAAGTCAGCAGCAATCGAGGTGAACGACACCAGTGGTCGACGACAAGCACGGGCACAGCGGTGAGCGACCACCCCGCCCGGGGGGGAACGGCGCTCCGCGACGCGGGTCGCGCTCCGAGCGCTGGTCAGGCCAGGGTCGTGCCCGCCCAGCTCAGCCGCAGAGTACTGCCGGCGGCGGAGATCGCGCGCACCCGGAGGGGCCTGCGATACCGTCCGACGTCGACGCCAGGCAGCTCGCGCCCGAGATTCGCCGCGAACTGAGCACGTTGGACCGGGCCACCGCCGATGCGGTGGCGCGCCACCTGGTCGCCGCCGGTGAACTGATCGACGAGGACCCCGAAGCCGCCCTGAGCCACGCCCGTGCGGCCCGGGCGCGGGCCAGCAGGATCGCCACGATTCGCGAGGCGGTCGGAATCGCCGCATACTACTGCGGCGATTGGGCCCAGGCGCTCGCTGAATTGCGTGCTGCCCGCAGAATGGGGAGCAAGTCGTCGTTGCTCGCGCTGATTGCCGATTGCGAACGCGGTCTCGGCCGTCCGGAGCGGGCGATCGAACTGGCCCGCGGACCCGAGGCGGCGCAACTGAGCGGTGACGACGCCGACGAGTTGCGCATCGTCGCCGCCGGCGCGCGGGCGGATCTCGGGGAGCTGGAGCAGGCGTTGACGGTGTTGTGCACGCCGCAGATCGAGAAGGGTCGCACCGGCTCGACAGCCGCGCGGTTGTACTACGCCTGCGCCGATATCCTGCTGGCACTGGGCCGCCACGACGAGGCACTGCAATGGTTCCTTCGCTCTGCGGCCGCGGACATCGACGGCGCCACCGACGCCGAAGACCGGGTCAGCGAGCTAGGGTGAGCGACATCGCAACGAAAACCATTGCGCAGGAATATGATTGCTTGCTAATTGACCTGGATGGGACGGTGTTTCGTGGCCGTCAGCCCACTGACGGTGCCGTCGAGTCGTTGGACCAGGTGGGCAGCCGCAAGCTCTTTGTCACTAACAACGCATCCCGCAGTGCAGACGAGGTCGCGACGCACCTGCGCGAACTCGGCTTCACCGCCACCAGTACGGACGTCGTTACCAGTGCTCAGAGTGCCGCGCACCTGCTTGCCGACCAGCTACCGTCCGGTGCACGAGTGCTCATCGTCGGCACTGAATCGCTGGCCAACGAGATCGCCGCCGTCGGGCTGCGTCCGGTGCGGAAGTGGGAGGACGAACCGGTCGCCGTCGTCCAGGGACTCTCCCTGACCATCGGCTGGCCGGATCTTGCCGAGGCGGCGTTGGCGATCCGGGCCGGTGCGTTGTGGGTGGCGGCCAATGTCGACCCCACCTTGCCCACCGAAAGAGGACTGCTGCCCGGTAACGGATCCTTGGTGGCCGCGCTGAAAGCGGCCACCGATGCGGAACCCCAGGTCGCGGGTAAGCCGGGGCCGACATTGCTCAAAGATGCGGTGGCCCGCGGCGATTTCCGCCGGCCGTTGGTCATCGGCGACCGGTTGGACACCGACATCGAGGGCGCCAACGCCGTCGGGCTGCCCAGCCTGATGGTGCTTACCGGGGTCAGTACGGCGCGCGACGCGGTGTATGCCGAGCCGGCCCGGCGGCCCACCTATATCGCTCTTGACCTGCGCTCGCTGCACGAGGACGCCAAGCTGCTCGCGGTGGGGCCGCAGCCGGGCTGGCAGGTCGACATCGGTGATCAGGCGGTATCCGTCAGCGCCAAATCCGTCAGCGCCAATTTCGACCAAGAAGGCGACCGACAAGATGACGAGCTGTCGATCGTGCGGGCTGTCGCCCACGCAGTATGGGGCGCCGACTGCCCGGATTTTCAAGCGCGGCCATTGCGCATCGAGGCAGGCGACGACCAGGCGCGCGACGCCCTGCAGCGCTGGTCCCTGCTGCACGGCGATTAGCGGGTGACTACCGTAGGAAACGCAATGAACATCGATCCCGAACAAATTCGCGCTGAAATCGACGCCCTGGTCGCCCAGCTGCCCAACCCAGCGGACTTGGAAAACCCCGAAAACGCGCCGTCTCTCGCCGAGCTCGAAGAGATAGCACGCCGTCTTTCCGAGGCGCATGACGTGCTGTTGCGGGCGCTGGAGTCGGCGGAGACGGGCTGAGTGCGCGGTGGCACGACGCGCCCGCGTTGACGCGGAGCTGGTGCGGCGCGGTCTCGCAAGATCTCGGCAGCAGGCCGCGGAGTTGATCGATGCGGGCAAAGTGCGCATCGACGGCATGCCGGCTGCCAAGCCCGCTACCGCCGTCGCCGTCACCGCGTCCCTGACGGTTGCCGGAGAAGGCGAACGCGCCTGGGTGTCACGCGGAGCCCACAAACTGATCGGCGCGCTGGATGCCTTCGGGATTTCTGTCGCAGGCCGCCGTTGCCTGGACGCCGGTGCGTCGACCGGCGGATTCACCGAGGTGTTGCTGGATCGCGGGGCGGCCGAAGTGGTCGCCGCCGATGTGGGGTATGGCCAGCTGGCCTGGTCGTTGCGCAGCGATCCACGGGTGACGGTCGTGGAGCGGACCAACGCTCGCGAGCTGTCTCCCGAGACGATCGGCGGTCCGGTGGACCTAGTGGTGGCCGACCTGTCATTCATCTCGCTGGCCACCGTGTTGCCCGCGCTGGCTGGATGCGCCTGGCCGAACGCGGATATCGTTCCCATGGTGAAGCCGCAGTTCGAAGTGGGGAAGGGCCAGGTCGGCCCGGGCGGGGTGGTCCACGACCCGCAGTTGCGGGCTGACTCGGTGCTAGCCGTCGCGTGCCGGGCCGGGGAGTTGGGCTGGCACACCGTCGATGTCACTGCCAGCCCGCTACCGGGCCCGTCGGGCAACGTCGAATACTTCCTGTGGCTGCGCGCCCAGACCGATCGGCCGTTGTCGGGCGACGGACTGGTCGGCGCGGTGCAGCGCGCCGTTCAAGACGGCCCGTCGACGATGCGCGCCGGGACGGCCCGAGGTGGGGGCACCTCCCGCTTGCGGGGGAGAGCGGGCCAATCGAGACGGGGCCCGCAGTGACAGCGCAGCGGACGATCCTGCTGGTGGTGCACACCGGACGGGAAGAAGCGACCGAGACCGCGCGGCGTGTGCAGAAAGTTCTGGGCGACAACGACGTTGGGCTACGGGTGCTATCCGCCGAGGCGGTCGACAGCGGACCGCTGAACCTGGCTCCCGACGATGTGCGGGCAATGGGCGTCGGAGTCGAGGTGGTCGACGCTGAGCCGCAGGCCGCCGATGGCTGCGAACTGGTGTTGGCTCTGGGCGGCGACGGCACCTTGTTGCGCGCAGCTGAGCTGGCTCGCAACGCAGGCATTCCAGTGCTCGGCGTCAACTTGGGCCGGATCGGATTTTTAGCCGAGGCCGAGGCAGACGCCATCGACCTAGTGCTGGAACATGTTGTCGCGCAGGACTACCGGGTAGAAGACCGGCTGACCCTCGATATCGTCGTGCGCCAAGGGGGCCGTGTCATCGACCAGGGGTGGGCGCTCAATGAAGCCAGCCTGGAAAAGGGCCCGCGACTCGGTGTGCTCGGGGTTGTGGTCGAGATCGACGGCCGCCCTGTCTCGACGTTCGGCTGCGACGGGGTGTTGGTGTCGACGCCCACCGGATCCACCGCCTACGCGTTCTCCGCGGGCGGTCCGGTGCTGTGGCCGGATCTCGAGGCGATCCTGGTGGTGCCCAACAACGCTCACGCGCTGTTCGGCCGACCGATGGTCACCAGTCCCGATGCCACCGTCGCGATCGAGATAGAAGCGGGCGGCAACGACGCCCTGGTGTTCTGCGACGGCCGCCGCGAAATGCTGCTACCGGCGGGCGGGCGTCTCGAGGTGACCCGTTGCGGCACACCGGTGAAATGGGCACGCCTGGACAGCGCGCCGTTCACCGACCGATTGGTGCGCAAATTCCGGTTGCCGGTGACCGGTTGGCGCGGGCAGTAACGGCGCCCCAACGGTGCTCACTGAAATACGAATCGAGTCGCTAGGCGCTATCACCGCGGCGACAGCCGAGTTCGACCGCGGTCTGACTGTGCTGACCGGGGAGACCGGCACCGGCAAGACCATGGTGGTGACCGGGCTGCACCTGCTCGGCGGCGCCCGCGCCGATGCCACCCGGGTTCGGTCGGGAGCAGACCGTGCTGTCGTCGAAGGGCGTTTCATCACAACCGATCTCGACGATGCCGCAGCCGCTCAACTCGATGCGATGCTGGACGTTTCGGGGGCAGAGCGCGATGAGGACGGCAGCGTGATCGCGCTGCGCTCGGTCAGCCGCGACGGGCCGTCGCGCGCCTATCTCGGCGGTCGCAGCGTTCCGGCCAAGTCGCTGAGCGGCTTCACCACCGAATTGCTCACCCTGCACGGCCAGAATGACCAGCTGCGGCTGATGCGGCCCGAGGAACAACGCGGCGCGCTGGACCGCTTCGCGGCCGCAGGCCCCACGTGCGAGCGCTACCGCAAACTGCGTGACGCCTGGCTGTCGGCGCGGCGCGACCTTATCGACCGTCGCAATCGGGCCAGGGAACTCGCCCAAGAGGCGGATCGGCTGAAGTTCGCGCTCAACGAGATCGACACCGTCGACCCACAACCCGGCGAGGACGATGCGCTGGTCGCCGACATCCTGCGGCTCTCCGAACTGGATGCACTGCGTGAGGCCGCGGCTGGTGCGCGGGCGGCGCTGTCCGGGGCGCTCGACGACCCAGACACGTCTGGCGCCGGCGCTTCCGACAGCCTCGGGCGGGCAAGGACCGCACTGGAATCCACCGATGATGCCACGCTGCGGGTCTTGGCTGAACAGATCAGCGAGGCGCTGACGGTGGTCGTCGATGCGGACCGTGAACTCGGCAACTTTCTGGGCGAGCTGCCCGTCGACGCCAGCGCGCTGGAGTCCAAGCTGACCCGTCAGGCTCAACTGCGCACGCTGACCCGCAAGTACGCCGCTGACATCGACGGAGTGCTGCAATGGGCGCGTGAGTCACGCGAACGACTGGCGCAACTGGACGTCTCAGAAGAGGCCCAGACCGCGTTGGAACGCCGTGTCGACGAGCTGGCGCGCGAATTATCCAATGCTGCAGTCGATCTCAGTAAACTTCGCCGGAAGGCAGCCAAGCGCCTGGCCAAAGAGCTGACCGCGGAGCTGTCCGGCTTGGCGATGGCCGATGCCGAATTCACCGTTGATGTAACCACCGATCTTGCGACCGCCCAGGATGATCCCGCCGCACTGACTTTGCCTTCCGGCGAGCTGGCCCGAGCCGGCGCTGACGGCGTCGACCAGGTCGAGTTCGGGTTCGCGGCCCACCGCGGTATGACCGTGCTGCCCCTGGCGAAGAGCGCGTCCGGGGGCGAGCTATCTCGGGTGATGTTGGCTCTGGAAGTGGTGCTGGCGGCTTCGGCGAGCGGTACCACGATGGTGTTCGACGAGGTCGACGCCGGCGTCGGGGGCCGGGCGGCGGTGCAGATCGGGCGGCGGTTGGCGCGGCTGGCCCGCACTCACCAAGTCATTGTGGTCACGCATTTGCCCCAGGTCGCTGCCTATGCCGATGTGCACTTGGTGGTGCACACCGCCGGACCCAAAGGTGCCAGCGGAGTGCGGCGGTTGACCGGCGACGACCGGGTGGCCGAGCTGGCCAGGATGCTGGCCGGGCTGGGCGAGTCCGACAGTGCCCGCGCGCATGCCCGCGAACTGCTCGACGCCGCCCAGAACGACGAGATCTAACCGTCGGGGACTCTTTATATACCTGTGACAGATGTGACGCTAGGTAACTTCTGGGGCTGATGTTACGGCGCGCCTCCCGCCGAAGTCGTGCTTCACCGACAGAATCGCCACATGAAGATGTCAGGGCTACTAACCCGTAGTGCCACCCGGCCGGGCCTTACCGGCACCGCTCGCGTCGATCGGAATATCGATCGATTGCTGCGTAGGGTCTGTCCCGGCGACATCGTGGTGCTCGACGTCTTGGATCTGGACCGCATTACGGCCGACGCCCTGGTGGAAGCCGACATCGCCGCCGTCGTCAACGCATCGCCGTCCGTCTCGGGCCGCTATCCCAATCTCGGTCCGGAGGTGCTGGTCAACAACGGCGTCACCCTGATTGACGAGACGGGACCCGACATCTTCAAGAAGATCAAGGACGGCTCCAAGATTCGCCTGCACGAAGGCGGGGTGTATGCCGGCGACCGTCGGCTGATCCACGGTACCGAGCGCACCGACCACGACATCGCCGACCTGATGCGGGAGGCCAAGAGTGGCCTGGCGGCTCACCTGGAGGCATTCGCCGGCAACACGATCGAATTCATCAAAAGTGAAAGCCCACTGTTGATAGACGGTATCGGCATCCCGGATATCGAAATCGACCTGCGTCGACGGCATGTGGTGATCGTCGCCGACGAGCCCAGCGCCGAAGACGATCTGCGATCCCTCAAACCGTTCATCAAGGAGTACCAGCCGGTGCTTATCGGTGTTGACGGTGGCGCGGATGTGTTGCGCAAAGCCGGTTATCGTCCGCAGCTCATCGTCGGCGACCCAGACCAGATCAGCACCGAAGCCCTCAAGTGCGGCGCCCACGTGGTGTTGCCGGCCGACGCTGACGGCCACGCAGCGGGCCTGGAACGAATTCAGGATCTTGGCGTCGGCGCGATGACATTTCCGGCTGCGGGCTCGGCGACCGATCTGGCCCTGCTGCTGGCCGACCACCACGGCGCGGCGCTGCTGGTAACGGCCGGCCACAGGGCCAACATCGAGACATTCTTTGACCGCACGCGTACGCAAAGCAACCCCTCGACATTTCTCACCAGACTGCGAGTGGGAGAGAAGGTGGTGGACGCCAAAGCGGTCGCCACGCTGTACCGTAACCACATTTCGGCGGGCGCCATCGCGCTGTTGGCGCTGACGATGCTGATCGCCGTCATCGTCGCGTTGTGGGTGTCGCGCACCGACGGCGTGGTCATGCACTGGGTCGTCGAGTACTGGAACCACTTCTCCGTCATGGTGCAGAAGTGGGTGACCTAGTTTTATTGAGGACGGTGCGTTAAATGATCTCGTTACGCCAACATGCGTTCTCGCTGGCAGCGGTCTTCCTGGCGTTGGCGGTGGGAGTTGTGCTGGGTTCTGGCTTTCTGTCGGACACCCTGCTGTCCAGCCTGCGTGACGAGAAGCGCGACCTGTACACACAGATCAGCGGGCTCAATGACCAGAAGAACGTGCTGAACGAAAAGCTCAGTGCGGCAAATAATTTCGATGCCCAACTAATCGGCCGGATGGTGCACGACACGCTAGGCGGTAAGTCGGTGGTCGTCTTCCGCACTCCGGATGCAAAAGACGACGATGTCGCGGCGGTGTCGAAGATCATCGGCCAGGCCAGCGGCACGGTCACCGGAACGGTGTCGCTGACCCAGGAGTTCGTCGACGCCAACTCCGGAGAGAAACTGCGCACCGTGGTGAACTCGTCCATCCTTCCCGCCGGCCAGCAGTTGAGCACCAAGCTCCTCGACCAGGGTTCGCAAGCCGGCGACCTACTGGGCATCGTCTTGCTGATCAATTCCAACCCGGCCGTGCCGGCCATTGACGACCCTCAGCGGGATATCGTGCTGGCGGCGCTGCGCGACACCGGTTTCATCACCTACCAGCCCACCGATCACCTGGGGGCGGCGAACGCCGCCGTGGTCATTACCGGCGGCTCGTTACCGCAAGATGCCGGCAACCAAGGTGTCAGCGTGGCCCGGTTCTCTGCCGCGCTGGCGCCGCACGGCTCCGGCGCCCTGCTCGCGGGCCGGGACGGTTCGGCCACGGGAGGTGCCGCGGTCGCCGTGACCCGCGCTGACGCCGGCATGAACTCCGCGATCAGCACCGTCGACGACGTCGACACCGCAGCCGGGCGGATCACCGCGATCCTCGGCCTGCACGACCTGATCAACGGCGGCCATATCGGGCAGTACGGCACCGGTCACGGGGCGACGTCGATCACCGTGCCGCAGTAGGGCGTGTTCGGCGCGCGACAGCGGGCTGGATGTTAGGGTGGGTTTCCGTGGGTCGGCAGGCCCAAGCTGGTTAAAGGCCAGACTAGTGACAGAAACGTCCTAGAAAAGACGAAGCCCTGCCCGTCTTCACGGAGGTCGCCTGTGCGCAAGCACCCGCAAACCACGACCAAGCACCTCTTCGTCACCGGTGGGGTCGCTTCCTCGCTCGGTAAGGGGCTCACCGCCAGCAGCCTCGGTCAGCTACTGACAGCCCGCGGGTTGCATGTGACGATGCAGAAGCTGGACCCTTACCTGAACGTCGACCCGGGCACGATGAACCCGTTTCAGCACGGCGAGGTCTTCGTCACCGAGGACGGCGCCGAGACCGATCTGGATGTCGGTCACTACGAGCGGTTTCTCGACCGGGATCTGTCCGGCTCGGCGAATGTTACTACCGGGCAAGTGTATTCGGCGGTCATTGCCAAGGAGCGACGTGGTGAATACCTGGGCGACACGGTCCAGGTGATTCCGCATATCACCGACGAGATCAAGCGGCGCATCCTGGCGATGGCCCAACCCGACGCCGACGGCAACCGCCCAGATGTCGTCATCACCGAAATCGGCGGCACCGTGGGCGACATCGAATCACAGCCCTTTCTGGAGGCGGCACGGCAGGTCCGCCACGACCTCGGCTGGGAGAACGTCTTCTTTCTGCACGTGTCGCTGGTGCCTTACCTTGCCCCGTCGGGCGAACTCAAGACGAAGCCGACCCAGCACTCGGTGGTTGCGCTGCGCAGTATCGGTATCAGCCCAGATGCACTGATCCTGCGCTGCGACCGAGACGTCCCCGAAGCACTCAAGGACAAGATCGCGCTGATGTGCGACGTCGATATCGAT
>JBEKNM010000039.1:0-15401 GCA_049522835.1 Mycobacterium sp. | reverse complement strand
GAAGTAGATGTAGAAGCTGGCGCGCGAAATGCCGGCCTCGGTCGACAGCCGATCGACGCTGATCTCGGTGAAGCTGGCGCCCTCGCTCATCAGCCGTTCGGTGGCGTCCAGCAGCCGGCGTTCCAGCTGCTCCCGCCGCTGCTCGCGATTGGCCTGCGGCTTCCTGGTTACCGACGGCATTCGGCGAGCATAACCGAGTCTTCGACATATTGACTAGACACTATGTCTAGGAATATTGTCGGATCCAGTCTGTGACTGAGGTCATAAGTGAACGGGAGGGTCGACGGATGGCAGCGACGACAGGGATATCTGGCAGTAGCCGTACCTACGACGCGATCGATCTGTCATCACGCGCGTTCTGGTCGACGACTGCCGCGGAGCGGGAGCGCTCGTTCGCTGTGCTGCGGGCCGAACGCCCGGTGAGCTGGCATCCGCCGGTCGAAGACGCCCTGATGCACGACCCCGACGACCGCGGCTATTGGGCGATCACCCGACGCGCCGACATCGTCACGGTCAGCCGCGACAACGAGGTGTTCCTCTCCGGCAAGGGGGTGCTTTTCGAGAACGTCCCCGTCGAACTGCTCGAAGCCTCACAGTCCTTCCTGGCGATGGACCCGCCACGGCACACCAAGCTGCGCAAGGTCGTGCACGCCGCGTTCACCCCGAGGCAGGTCCGGCGCATCGAGGACTCGATCAAGACGAACGCCAAAACCGTCGTCGAAGAGCTGCGGGCCGCCGGCAGCGGTGCCGATTTCGTCGACCACTGTGCCAAGGAACTGCCCATCCGCACCCTGTCGGACATGGTGGGAATTCCGGAATCCGAGCGTGAACACGTGGCGGAGGCCACCGATGCGCTGGTGTCCTGGGCCGACCCCGTTTATCTGAACGGCCGCGAGCCGCTGCAGGTCTTGGTCGAAAACCAGATGTACCTGCACCAAATCGCCGGCATGCTGGCCGCGGAGCGCCGTGAGCATCCCGGTGATGACCTGATCAGCAGCTTGGTGCATGCCGAGGTGGATGGCGACCGGCTGGCCGACGCGGACGTGGCGGCGTTCTTCGTGCTGCTGGCCGTGGCTGCCAACGACACCACTCGCCAGACCACCAGCCACGCGATGAAGGCGCTCACCGACTTTCCCGCACAGCGGGCCTGGCTGCTTGCGTCTTTCGAAGACCGCGTTGGCACCGCGGTCGAGGAATTCGTCCGATGGGCAACCCCGGTCATGACTTTCCGTCGCACGGCCGCGACGGATTTCGAGCTGGGCGACCAGACCATACGGGCGGGGGAGAAGGTGGTGATGTTCTACCCGTCCGGCAACTGGGACACCGACGTGTTCGATCATCCGGAGCGTCTCGACCTGAGTCGGAGTCCCAACCCGCACGTCGGTTTCGGCGGTGGCGGACTGCACTTCTGCCTCGGCGCCCATGTCGCCCGCGCGCAACTACGCGCCATCTTCGGCGAGCTGCTCACTCAGTTGCCGGATATCCAGGCAGGCGATCCGACTTATGTGGCCGGTAACTTCATCCACGCCGTCGGCAGCATGCCCTGCACTTTTTAGCGCAGGCCGACGGCGCCCGCCAGTTCGTTAACGATCAGTACGAGCAATTCGGAGCACCCGCCGTCGACCTTGACGGTGGCCAGCTCGTCGCCGCGGGTGCGGCCCCGGTTGACGATGGCGACCGGGATGCCGAGCGCTGCGGCATGCCGCACGAACCGATAGCCGGAGAACACCGTCAGCGACGAGCCCGCGACCAGCAGCGCATCAGCCTGATCGACCAGTGAATATGCCTGGTGCACAATCCCTTTAGGCACACTTTCGCCGAAGTAGACGATATTGGGCTTGAGCATGCCGGCGCAGCGCGGACAGTCCAGATAGCGGAACGATGCGGTATCCGCGACAAAGGCGTCGGCGTCTGGAGCCACCGCCAGGCCACCGACAGCCTCGGCGCGCTCGATGAATCCCGGGTTGAGTGCCTCGAGTTGTTCGGCCAGCGCGACGCGGCTCATGGTGTCACCGCAGCTCAGGCAGATCACCTGAGCGTAAGTGCCGTGCAGATCGACCACGTTTCGGCTGCCCGCCTTGGTGTGTAGCAGGTCGACGTTCTGGGTGATCACGCCGGTCACCGTCCCGGCGTGTTCCAGCGCGGCCACCGCCCGGTGTCCGGCGTTGGGCCGGGTGTGGTCCATGTGCCGCCAGCCGACGTGGTTGCGTGCCCAGTATCGCTGCCGGAACACCGGGTCTGAGGTGAACTGGCGGATGGTCATGGGATTGCTCGGTGGTGAATCAGGGCCCCGGTAGTCGGGAATGCCTGAGTCGGTGGATATCCCTGCACCGGTGAGCACCGCGATCCGGCGACCTGCCAGCAGCGCAACGAGTTCCGGCGATTCGGTGGATGTCACAAACTCGAGCCTAGGCATTCGTTGCGGTGTGGCGGGTTTTGCCAGCTGATTGCGGTCTTACAGCATGGTTGGGCGACAATGGAACGGCGATGGACTTCTACAACAGCTATGACCACGGGTTCGTGCGCGTTGCCGCGTGCACGCACCAAACCACGATCGGCGAGCCGGCGGCCAATGCCGCGTCGGTGTTGCGCTTGGGCCGGGTGTGCCACGAGGACGGTGTCGCCCTGGCCATCTTCCCGGAGCTGACGCTGTCCGGCTACTCCATCGAGGACATTTTGCTGCAGGATTCGTTGCTCGACGCCGTCGAGGATGCACTGCTGGACATCGTCGTCGCATCCGCCGACCTGCTGCCCGTGCTGGTGGTCGGTGCGCCGCTGCGACGCGGGCACCGCATCTACAACACCGCGGTGGTCATCCACCGGGGCGCGGTGCTCGGCGTGGCGCCCAAGTCGTACCTGCCCACCTACCGAGAGTTTTACGAACTGCGCCAAGTCGCGCCCGGAGATGGCGAACGCGGCATTATCCGCATCGGCGAGATCGTGGCGCCCTTCGGTGCCGACCTGTTGTTCGCTGCATCGGACCTGCCTGAATTCGTGCTGCACGTCGAAATCTGTGAAGACATGTTCGTGCCGATCCCGCCCAGCGCTGAAGCGGCGCTGGCGGGTGCGACGGTACTGGCCAACCTGTCCGGCAGCCCGATCACGATCGGCCGCGCCGATGACCGCAAGCTGCTCGCCCGCTCGGCGTCGGCGCGGTGTCTGGCCGCCTATGTCTATGCCGCTGCAGGCGAGGGTGAGTCGACCACCGACCTGGCCTGGGACGGACAGACAATGATTTGGGAAAACGGCGTGCTGCTCGACGAATCCGAGCGCTTCCCCAACGGAGAGCGACGATCGATCGCCGACGTCGACACCGAATTGCTTCGAGCCGAGCGGCTACGGATGGGCACTTTCGACGACAATCGGCGTCACCACCGGGGATTGGCGGAGTCGTTCCGGCGCATCGAATTCCGGCTCGACCCGCCTGCCGGCGATATCGGACTACTGCGGGAGATTGAGCGGTTTCCGTTCGTCCCGGCAGATCCGCAACGGCTGCAACAGGATTGCTACGAGGCCTACAACATCCAGGTGGCCGCACTGGAGCAACGGCTGCGTGCGTTGAATTATCCGAAGGTCGTCATCGGTGTTTCGGGTGGGCTGGACTCGACGCACGCCCTGATCGTCGCTGCCCGCGCGATGGACCGGGAAGGCCGTCCGCGCAGTGACATCCTGGGTTTCACGCTGCCCGGTTTTGCCACCGGTGATCGCACCAAGAACAACGCGATCAGGCTGGCGCGAGCACTTGGCGTCACGTTCTCCGAAATCGACATTCGCGACACCGCCCGGTTGATGCTCAAAACGATCGATCATCCGTTTTCAGCCGGCGAGGAGATCTACGACGTCACGTTCGAGAACGTGCAGGCCGGCCTGCGCACCGACTACCTGTTCCGGCTGGCGAACCAGCGCGGCGGAATCGTGCTCGGCACCGGTGATCTGTCGGAGCTGGGGCTCGGCTGGTCGACATACGGCGTCGGTGACCAGATGTCGCACTACAACGTCAATGCCGGCGTGCCCAAGACGCTGATCCAGCACCTGATGCGCTGGGTCATCTCGTCAGGCGAGTTCGACCCGCAGGTGGGTGAGGTGCTGCAGTCGGTCCTGGACACCGAGATCACTCCTGAACTGATTCCAACCGGAGAAGAAGAGGAATTGCAGAGTAGCGAGGCGAAGGTCGGACCATTTGCACTGCAGGACTTTTCGTTGTTCTATGTGCTGCGCTACGGATTCCGGCCGTCGAAGGTCGCGTTTCTGGCCTGGCATGCGTGGCGTGACCCCGAGCACGGCAAGTGGCCGCCCGGCTTCCCGGACACGAAGCGTCCGTCGTACTCGCTGGCCGAGATCCGGCGTTGGCTGCAGGTCTTCGTGCAACGGTTCTACTCGTTCAGCCAGTTCAAACGCTCGGCATTGCCCAACGGCCCCAAGGTGTCCCACGGAGGTGGGCTGTCGCCGCGCGGAGACTGGCGCGCTCCGTCGGACATGTCCGCACGCATCTGGCTCGACGAGATCGAGCGCGAGGTTCCTTCAAACTAGGCGAGATTAGGCGAGCAACAGGCCCAGCTTAGCGTTCGTATGTGCCGGTCAATACGCCCCGGGCCAGCACATGGTTGGCCATGGCTGTAAGCAGTGCTTTGGACGTTGTGATGCTGTCCGGAATGGGTTTGTCGATCGCGAGCACGTGGAATCGGTAGTGGTGTGGCCCGTGGTCGGGTATCGGGCGTGGCCCGGCATAGCCGCGGTGGCCCAAATCGGCTCGGACGAAACGTATCCCCTCAGTCCCCGGTTGCAGACCACCGGCAGCGACACCGTTGACGATAGGTTCGATAACTGCGATCGTGTGGAACAACGGGCGGGGCAGCGGGACGTCGACGTCATCGATGATGAGCACCAGCTGCCGGGTCTCGGCTGGCACCCCGGCCCACTGCAGCGCGGGTGAGGTGTTGGTGCCGACACCTTTTGCGGCGCTGGACTGCGGCATCGGGCCGCCATCGGCGAACGCCGCGCTTTTGACCTCGATGGACTGGGGTGCGTCAAAGCCGCTGTTGGACAACGGGCTGCGATGCTCGCCGGCCCGGAAGCGACGGAATAGCTTGCCCAGTAGCGCCATCAGGCACCGCTCCCGGCGCCGCGCATCGCGACCGTGCTCGAGCGCAGCAGGTCGCCGAGTTCGGCCGGCAGATAACCCTGCGCCGCCAGCCGGGGCATGACGCCGCCGCTTTCGATGATGTCGAGGATCAGTTCGGGCAGTTTGGGAACCGAACCCGATTCTCCAGTGCTGTCGTTGCGCCACGTGCCTGCGGTCAGATCGAAAGTCCCGGTGTCGCCCTCTCCGAATACATCCGTGGCGTCGGGCACGGTCATCGCCGGCAGTCCGGCGTTCACGGCATTGCGGAAAAACAGCGAGTTGAACTCCTCGGCGACCAGTCCGGCGACGCCCAGCTCGGTGAACAGGGCGGCCACCGGGCGTGACGATCCGAGCCCGAAGTTCTTGCCCGCCAGCACGATGTCACCCGGGGACACCTGATCGGTCCAGCCGGGGCGGACCTCGTAGAAGATGTGTTTGGCCGCCTCCGGCGGCTCCATTTTCATCGCGAAGGCCGGGTACATGGCGTCGGTGTTGAGGTTGTCGCCGAACACCCAGACCTTGCCGCTGAATGTGAGAGTCACGCCATCACGCTCCTTGGGTCGGTGATGTATCCGGTGATCGCAGACGCGGCGACGGTCGCCGGTGAAGCCATGAAAATCTCCGCCTCGGTGCTGCCCATGCGTCCGGTGAAGTTACGGGTGCTCGACGTGATGCACACCTCGCCGGGTCCGATCACACCCATGTGGTAGCCGAAACAGGCACCGCAGGTGGAGTTGGTGATGACGCCACCCGCATCGGCTATGTCCTGCAGATACCCCAGCCGCATGGCTTGCCGGTACACCGCCTGCGAAGCGGGCGTGACCAGCAGTCGCACCCCCGGGGCTACCGTCTTGCCGCGCAGCAGGTGTGCGGCGATCGCGAGGTCCTCCAGTTGGCCGTTGGCGCACGACCCGATGAACGCCTGGTCGACCTTCTGCTTCCCTAACCCCGAGACGGGCAGCCCGTTGCGACTGACCGTACCCGGCCGCGCCACATAGGGTTCCAGCGCCGCCAGGTCGATATGCCGGACGTCGTGGTAGCCGGCGTCGTGATCCGGTGCGGCAGCGGTGTATCCGGTGACGTCGGCGTCGTCGAGGAAGCGGGCCAACAGGCCATCGGCTTCGAAAGTGCTGAAATCGGCTGAAACCTCGGCACCCTGGGTTGCGATCGTGCGCCGATCATGCATCGGGATGCTGCTCAGGCCGGGCCCGCCGAATTCCAGGTTCAGGTTGGCGGCGTCGCCGTATTCGTTGGCGATGTGCAGGAAGATGTCCTTGCCGCTCACCGTGTCTGGTTTGACGCCGTCGAGTTCGTAGCGCACTGTTGGGGCGATTTGGAACCAGGTTGTCCCGGTGCACATGATCGAATACACCTCGGCCGGCCCTAGCCCGCGGGCCGCGGTGTTGTAAGCACCGGCAGCGCAAGTATGAGAGTCGGTGCAGGCGAGGACTTCTCCCGGGCGGGCCAGCCCGTTCTCGGCGATGACCTGGTGACAGATTCCGTGCCGACCGACGTCATAAAAGCGTTCGATACCGAAGTCGGCGACGAATTTCCGGGCATGCGGACCACCTGCGGCGTCCTTGATGGTCGGTGCGGGTACCGCATGGTCCATGACCACGGCCAGCTTGTCAGGGTCGTGGATCCGGCTGGGCTGAATCCACATCGTGGCGAACTGCAGATCGATCAAGACGGTCATGTCGACGTCCACCACGACGGTGTCGCCTGGCGATACGGAGTCCAGACCGGCCTTGCGCGCGAGGATTTTTTCGATGATGGTCATGCCCATGATGCGTCCTTACGTGCGTACTTGGCGTCTGCGCGCAGCCATTCGGCCATGCCGACCAGATTGAAGAACTCGGCGGGGCTGGTGGGCAGATGGGGGGCGATGTCGGTTCCGTTGAGTTCGCAGAGACTCTGCAGCATGCCGAATGTCGCGCTGGTCAGCAGGTTGCTCGGATGGATCGCGATCGCGTAGCCCAACTCCTGCAGCCGTGACGCCGACTCCAGCGGCGTCAGGCCGCCGAGCACCAGGTTGATCAGCAGCGGAGCGTCGACTTCGTGTGCAATGCGCTCGATTTCGGCGGTGTCCTGCGGCGCCTCGACAAAGATGACATCAGCGCCCGCTTGCGCGTACCGGTTGGCACGCTCGATCGCGGCGTCCAGTCCGAGCGGGGCGCGCGCATCGGTGCGGGCCACCACGAGCAGGTCGTCATCGGACCTGGCGTCCACGGCGGCTGCCAGCGTCTGCTCGAACACCGCCGCATCGACGACCTGCTTGTCCGGCAGATGGCCGCAGCGTTTGGGGAATACCTGGTCCTCCAGCTGGATCGCGGCCACACCGGCCGCGTCGTAGGCACGGACGGTGCGCACCACGTTCATGGGTGCGCCGTAACCGGTGTCGGCGTCGGCGATGAGCGGAATATCGCCCAACGCGCCGGCGATCATCCGAACCCGTTCGGCCATTTCGCTGGCCGTGACCAGCCCGATGTCGGGCAGCCCGAACCCCGACGCCGCTACGCCTGCGCCGGTCATATACGCCGCGACGTGACCGGTTCGCTTGGTCAGCTGCGCGGAGATGCCGTCGAAAACTCCCGGCGCGATGACGAGTTCGTGCTTGTCCAGCAGGTCTCTGAGCCGCTGGCGGGCCGGTGTTGTGGCCATGAGAGTCCTTTTCAGTCCAGTGCGCCCGCGACGGGGGCCGCGAGCAGATCGATCAGGTAGTCGACATCGTCGAGATCGTCCAAACCAACAACTGCTCGTTCGATCGCATCGGCGCGCCCGCGATTGGTGACCCGGTCGGCCAGGGAATGGAACTTCGCGACGAGTTCCGCATTGGTGACCGGATCGGTGGGCGCGCCGTGCGGTTGGTCCACGCGGGCATGGTGCACGGCGCCGTCCCGCGTGGTCACCGCGACGTCGGTGCGGAACTTCTGTGTGATGTCGGCGTGGGCCAGCGATTCGTCGAGATGCAGCGTCGTGGCCGCGATCAGTGACCAGATGTCGTCGGAATCGAGGCGGGCGGGGGTGAACTGCTCGGGCAGCACGTTGCCGTCCAGCAGCGCCGCGGCGGTCGCGTACCCGATATTCATCTGCGCCCCGATCGGGGTCAGCGGTCGCTCCGGCAGCCACCAACCGTGTTTGTAGACGGTCTCGCCGACGGTGATGTCGATCTTCGAGATGTCCTCCGGTGGAATCGAACTCTGCAATTGTCTGGCGGCGTCGATCGCTCCGTGCAGGCCGCCCATTGCGGCATACGACTTGACCATGATGATCGTGGTCTCCCAGCGCTGGCCGAGTTGACCGGTCAGTAGCGACGCGTCGGGATCGTGGCCCTCGCCGAAAACGCTTAGAAAGCCGCCGTATTCGCGCTCGAACACCCGCTTGATGCCGGTATAGCCGGCCGCCGCCAGCCCCGCGGCATAGAAGCCGTTACGCGCCGCCAGGCCGTGGTGCATGCGCTTGCTCATGGCCTCGAACTGCGCGGCCATCAACCCCGCCGATTGGGTGCCCGCCAATCCGAGGGCGTCTTCCAATTGCGCCGGGGGCAGTCCACGCAACTTGCCGGACGCCATTGCCGCGGAATGGGTGCCAAACACCGGTCCCGAGTGCCAGCCCCGGTCGAGCATCTGGGTGCCGTGCAACGTATAGCCGACCCGCGGACCCACTTCGAAGCCGGCGATCGCCCCGAGTAGCAGTTCAGCCCCCCTTATCGGCTTTGTTTTTTCCGGCCGTGCGGACGCGGTCGACACAAGTGCGGGAATGAGCAGTGAGCCGCTGTGCAGCGGGGCCAGGGGATGGAAGTCGTCGAGCTCGAAACCCTGAATGAACGTGCCGTTGAGCACCGCGGCTGCGGGAGCGCTGGTGGTGTGCCCGGTGCCGATGACGACGGTGTCACCGGGGCTCTCCAGACCGAGGACGGCGGCGGTGGCGATTCTCGACCACGGCAATTGAGCCCCGACCAATGCGCAGCCCACCCCGTCGAGGAGGAGATGTTTTGCCCTCTCGATGACATTCGGCGGGACATCGTCGAATGTCAGGTCGGCGACCCAGGTGGCCAGCTTGCCGGTGGGCCCGTTGGGATCGGTGGCGGCCTCTTGATGTACGGCGGTCATCGCCTCCCCCTCGTTGCGCTTGGGCTTGCCTTGTTGTTATATACATATAACAAGTAGCGACGCTACGCAAGTCAGAAGGTGTGGAAGCATTGGTCACTGTGCGCGAGACCAGCGGTAATACCGGCCCGGTGTCGACCGCCGCCGGGGTGTCATTGCACCGGCAACTCTTTTTGGTGCTGCACGATGAGATCGACCGCGGCGTCATTGCGCCCGGCGACGTTCTGCCCACCGAGCAGACGCTGTGTGAGCAGTTCGGGGTTTCTCGGATCACGGTGCGCCGGGCGCTGGCGGACCTGGCCGAGCAGGGCTACATCGAGCGCAGGCAGGGCGTTGGCTCCTTTGTGCGCGACCACGGTCGGTCCGAGCAGTCGCCGACGGACCGCTCGTACCTGGACGGGTTACGTCAGGCCCAGTTCGAGACCCAGGTCGACGTGGTCGAACTCCAGGTACGGCGCCCCCCCGCGGTGGTCGCCGAAGCGCTGGGTGCTTCCGGCGACCTGCTGCACATCGTTCGGGTACGGCGGCAGCGCAGGACCGGCGAGCCGCTGATGGTCACCGATGCCTGGCTGCCGGCCGGGCTGGCCGACACGTTGACCGAATCCGCATTGCGGCGGACGCCGCTCTACGAATTGCTGCCGGACGCCGGGATCAGGGTGGATCGGGTGCGGCATGAAATCACCGCTGAGATCGCGGGCCCGCGCAACGCGCAGCTGCTCGACACCGCGATCGGCGCCGCGTTGCTGCGGGTAAACCGCCTCGCCTTCGTAGCCGGTGCGCCGCATCACCAGCTCTCGGTTCTGCTGTCGCCAAGCCGCAGCCGGGTGCTGCTGAGTCAGTCGGTGGACGAACTGGACGCCGCCTTCGGTCTGACGATCGCCCACGATGTGCGCCGGTACGCCGGCTAGCCGATCAGTCCGACACGTGGGACGAAGCGGCCCACGCCGGCCGCGTAGCTGCGATACGCATCACCGTGTGTGCGCATCAGATACGGTTCCTCGACACGGCGGACATGGACCTCGATCGTGGCGACCAGCAGGACAAAGCCGGCGCAGGCAACGACATTCGGTGTCAATAGCGCGACACCGAAATCAAACGCGAACATGGCGGTGTAGATCGGATTGCGCACCCGCCCGAACACGCCGGTATGCACCAAAGTGGTGGTTTCCTGTTCGTCGACCCCGATTCGCCAGGAATCACCCATCTGGAGTTGTGCGTAGACCGTTGCGCCGATGCCGGCGGTAGCAATGACGATGCCGGTGACCTGGATCCAGACCGAGCTCAGGATGCTGACAGGCTCAATAATTTTGGCCTGCTGCAGGATTGGGGCGCTCAGTGCGACCAGAAGCGCGACACCGAATCCCGTCCCGGCAATCCATTCCGGCGAGCCAATCCGCCCACTGACGCCACGAAAGCCGCCAGACCCGGTCCGTCGGTAGTGTAGCCAACTGCGCCAACCGAATCCGAGTGCACCGAACACCGCGAAGAGCGCCAGGGCGATGCCGGCGGCGGTTCTAACCGGCATCGGCTCCTCCTCTCGCCAGGGCCTCGTCGATCGCCTCGGCCCGCGGTGCGCAGTCACCAGCGCCGGGAACCAGTGTGGCCAGCGCGCCCGCGACGCAGGCACGCTCCAACGCGCGGAGCCGGTCGGCCGCCAAAGCTGGATCTGCACCTGGATTCGGCGGCCAGTTTGCCGCCAGCACCCCGGCGAACACGTCTCCGGCGCCGGTGGTGTCCACCGCTTTGACGGCCGGGGCGGGTACTGCGAACTCACCGTCCGTGCCGACATAGCGGGCGCCGCGCGCGCCCAGGGTGACCACGAGGTGAGCCGGCTCCCAAGACCATCCGGCTGCCTCGGCTTCGTTGACGATCACGACGTCTGCGGCAGCCGCCAGTTCGGTCAGCGTGGCTTGATCCTGCCCGCCCGGTGAGGCATTGACGATGACGACCGCACCGGCCGACCGGGCTGCTCGCGCCGCGGCCACTGCCGTCGCTACCGGAATCTCCAACTGGATCAACAAGACCTCACACTCGCCGAGTACCGCGGGCATGGCCCAGGCGTCCGGCGTCAGCCGCCCGTTGGCGCCCGGCGCCACCACAATGGTGTTCTCGCCCCCGGCCTCGACCACGATGACGGCCGTGCCGCTGGGCCCCTTCAGTTCGACGATCCCGTCCAGACCAACGCCATTGGCCCGCAGGTGCGCGCGCAACTGCTCGCCGGCAGGGTCGTCGCCGACCGCGCCGACGAACTGCACCCGCGCTCCCGCCCGCGCCGCGGCCACAGCCTGATTGCCGCCCTTGCCACCTGGAGCATTCGTCAATGACGCCGCCAGCACCGTCTCGCCCGGGCGCGGAAGTGCATCGACGTTGAATGTCAGATCCATGTTCACGCTGCCCACCACACAGACACCGGTCCCCATTCTGCTGACGTTAGTCGCGTGCATTCTGGCTTTCGGCGTGAGTCGCGTTGCGCAAACGCCGATATCTTTAGTTTCGCGCGATAGTCTGCTGCGTTAGCGATGCTGAATCCTGTCTCAGCAAGTCTTAGAAGGTCTTGGAAAGGCGGAAGGCGATTGACATCAAGCGAGCTCACAGACGCCGAACCGATCGCCGAATCCGCCCCGGCTGAAAAAATCCCGAAGAGAACGCGCGGGCTTGCGGTGTGGAAGCGTTTCCGGTTCGGCATCCAGTCCAAGATCATGGTGGCAATGCTGCTGTCAAGCATCCTGGGCTTGTCGGTAATCGGCTTCGTCGGAGCTTTAACCGGCCGTACCGCAATGCGGCAAGTCGAGTCGGAGCGGTTGATCGAGTTGTGCCAGTCGCAGAAGCGGCAGGTGGAGGCGCTGTTCAGGGAGGTGACGAATTCGCTGATCGTCTACAGCGGTGGATTCAGCATCGTCGAGGCAACGACGGCGCTCACCGGCGGGTTCGCTCAATTGGCCAACGCGACCATCACTCCCGCCCAGCAGCAGGCGATCGTCAACTACTACGACAACGACATGCTCAAACCGATCAAGCGGGCCACAGGTGAAGTACTCGATCTCAACGCAGTTCTGCCGAGTTCCAACGCGCAGAAGTACCTTCAGGCGTACTACACCGCAACCTCCACGCCGACAGCCGACTCGATGCCTGTCGTTGACGCCGGCGACGGCAGCGCATGGACGGCGGCCAATGCCCGCTTCGACTTCTTCATGCGCGGTATCGTCACCCGCTTCGACTATCGAGATGTGCTGCTACTGGACATGCAGGGCAATGTCGTCTACAGCGTGAGAAAAGGCCCCGATCTGGGAACCAATATCCTCACCGGCCCATATCGTGAGTCGAATCTGCGAGATGCATACCGGAAAGCGTTGAGCTCCAACGACGTAGACTTCGTCTGGGTTACTGACTTCCAGCGGTATCAGCCGCAGCTCGACACCCCCACGGCGTGGGTGGTATCGACGGTGGGGATGAACGGTAAAATGGAGGGCGTCATGGCCTTTCCAGTGCCGATCGCGAAGATCAACAGGATCATGACTGCCAACAAACACTGGGACGCCGCCGGCATGGGTGCCGCGACCGAGACGTATCTGGCGGGCCCCGACAATTTGATGCGTTCGGATTCGCGGCCTTTCCTGGAAGACCCGCAGGAATACCGGCGCGACGCCATAGCCGCCGGCACTGCGCCGGAGGTCGTGGACGAAGCGATCCGATTGGGTGGCACGACACTGGTGCAGCCGGTTCCAAGCGCGGGTCTTCGCGCCGCTCAACGCGGCGAGAGCGGCACCGTCAGGGGCACCGATTACACGGACAATCGAGAATTGGAGGCCTACGCTCCGTTGATCGTGCCGAACTCCGATCTGCACTGGTCCGTTCTGGCGACGCGGGACGACTCCGCTGCCTTCGCCCGGCTGGGCAAGTTCAGTAAGACGCTCGTGATCGCAGTCACCGCGATGATTTTCATCATCTGCGTGGCCTCGATGCTCATCGCCCAGGCGGCGGTGCGGCCGGTCCGGCGCCTCGAGGCCGGCACGCGCAAGATCAGCTCCGGCGACTACGACATCAACATTCCGGTAAAGGCACGAGACGAAATCGGTGATCTCACTGCGGCGTTCAATGAGATGAGCCGGAATCTGGCGATCAAGGAAGAGCTGCTGAACGAGCAGCGCAGTGAAAACAACCGGCTATTGCTGGCGCTGATGCCCGAGTCGGTTGTGCAACGGTATCGCGAGGGTGAGGAGACCATCTCACAGGAACACCAGGACGTCGCCATAATTTTTGCCGACATCGTTGGGCTCGACGAGATTTCCAACGGTATTACCGGCGACGAATTGGTCGGTATCGTCGACGAACTATTCCGGCAGTTCGATGCGGCAGCTGAAGCCCTTGGCGTCGAACGGATTCGCACGTTCCACAATGGCTATCTCGCCAGCTGCGGTGTGATCACTCCGCGACTGGACAGCACTCACCGAAGCGTTGACTTTGCCCTCGAGATGCGTCGTATCATCGATCGGTTCAACACCCAGACCGGTCACGACCTGGGTCTTCGAGTCGGCGTCAACACCGGCAACGTCATCAGTGGGCTGGTCGGCCGATCTAGCCTCGTCTATGACATGTGGGGCGCCGCGGTAAGTTTGGCCTACCAAATGCACAGTGGCGCACCGCGGCCCGGTATCTACGTCAGCTCTCAGGTGTACGAAGCGATGCGGGATATGCGGCAGTTCACGCCGGCCGGCACGATTTCGGTCGACGGAACGGATCAGACCATCTACCGGTTGTCGGAACGATGATGTATGCAATCCACTCGTCGTGGTTTTACTGGGCGGTTGGTATCGCGGTCGGATTGCCGCTCGGGCTGATCCTTCTCACCGAGTTGCAACACGCACTCGTCCGCAGGAATAGCCGCTTCGCCAGGCAGGTAAGCGTGCTGCGCAACTTCCTGCTGCCGCTCGGTGCGCTTGTGCTGCTGCTTGTCAAGGCCGCGCAGATCCCGGCCGGAGAAGGCCCGGTGCGAATGCTCACCACGGTGTTCGGTTTCCTGGTGCTCTTGCTGTTGCTTTCTGGGCTGAACGCCACCGTGTTTGAAGGCGCGCCTGACGAGAGTTGGCGCAAACGGCTACCCACAATATTTCTCGACGTCGCCCGCTTCGCCCTGGTCGGCGTGGGCCTGGCACTGATCTTGTCGTATATCTGGGGTGTCCGCGTCGGCGGCTTGTTCACCGCGCTGGGCGTCACATCGGTCGTCATAGGCCTGATGTTGCAGAACTCCGTCGGCCAGATCGTGTCGGGCTTGTTCATGCTGTTCGAGCAGCCCTTCCGAATCAATGACTGGCTGGACACGCCCACGGCGCGGGGACGCGTTGTCGAAGTGAACTGGCGGGCAGTGCACATCGACACCGGTAGCGGAATGCGCATCATGCCGAACTCGATGCTGGCCACGACGTCGTTCACAAATCTCAGTCGCCCCTCTCACAATTTCAAATGCGCGATCACGACCAAATTCTCCGTCGCCGATTCTCCGGACAAGGTATGCGCGATGCTGACGCGGGTTGCCGGCGCGCTACCCCTCCTCAAGGCGGAGGCAACACCGGCCACGGTTGCCCTCGGCAACGCCGAATACCGCACCACAGTCAGGCTGACATCGCCCGCCGACGGCGGCGCCACGCAGGCGATGTTCCTGCGGTGGGTCTGGTATGCCGCTCGACGGGAAGAGCTTCACCTCGACGACGCCGACGACAACTTCTCGACGACCGAACGCGTGCAGGCCGCCTTGCGTACCGTGGTGGGCCCGGAATTGCGGCTCAGCCTCAGCGATCAGCAATCGTTGGTTCCGTATTCGAGAGTCGTGCGGTACGGCGCCGACGAAATCGTGCAGTACGCAGGTGTAGTGCCCAAGGCGATGACGATTTTGGTGGTAGGCAGTGTCCGCTTGACCACGACAGGCGATGATGGTGCCGTCGTGCCGATGACCACGCTCAGTGTGGGCGCATTCCTGGGAGTGACCACCTTGACCCGTCAAGCCAACGCCGCTGGCGCATATGCGCTGGAAGAGGTCACGGCGTTGGAGATCGGTCGCGAACACCTCGAACAGATCGTGATGCGTAAGCCGACTTTGCTGCAGGAATTGGGCCGGCTTATCGACGAGCGACAAATTAAGGCGGTGCGGGCACCTCGCCGTGACCGGGTAAGGT